>CANOHY010000009.1 GCA_947565915.1 uncultured Eggerthellaceae bacterium
TTCGCAAATCACGTAATCATACCTTGTTGAACTGGGCAATCAGACTCTGGGCATGATAGATAGCGTCTAGTGCTTTTGAGCGAAAGTTAATACTCGCTCAACCTCGATTCTAGCCTTTGAGAACCATTCCAGCTGCTTCGCGACGCTCTTTAATCGGAGTTGGCCGATTTGCGTATGCCTGGTTCGGGGGCAATTGCCAAAGGGTGCTTCGACAGCAGAAGTTCAAGAACGGCCAATGGCGCAGAGGGATTATCGGGCATTCGCAAACCAGCAAAGAGGGTAATAGACGGTTATTCAAAGGAGGGATAATGGAAATCATTGGGCTTATTGCGACAATCGCCATATTTGTGGTCGTTATCGTCGCGGCGCTCAAGAAGGTCAACATGTGGGTTGTGCTCACGTTCTTGAGCCTCATATCGTTGATTATCGCCGCAGCGCTCGGGTCAACAGAGATTCCGAACAAGACGGGCTTCATTTGGTTCGACGTGTTCGAATACCTGCCAACTTACTTCGGCACCACATTGAGCGGCACTGCTCTCGTCATCCTCTTCGTGGTGGCGTTCGGCAGCTACATGTCGGAAATCGGCGCTTCGCAGCGCTTGGCCGAGATACTTGCCGTTCCGATCAAACTGATCAAGAACAAGGTCGTCTTGCTTGCTGTGGCAACGCTTATCTCATTCCTGTTGATGATGGTTCTTCCAAGCGCTATGGGCGTATTCGTAGTGTGCTTGGGCGTGCTGTTTCCTGCACTCACCAAGGCGGGAATCAACCCTATCAGCATCATGCTTGCCTTCTTCATTGGCTGCAACGTGGTTATGGGTCCCGCTAATCCGTTTGCCGTCATGGTTCTTGGCATGATGGAGGGTGCACCCGACCCTGCGACGTTCTTCATTCAGTATGCATTCCCCATGGGCGTGGTTACCATCGTCATCGGTGGCATCGTTGCCGCGTTCTGGAACCTGCATTTCGACAAGAAAGTCACCGAGTTCCCCACGGTGTCGGAGGAAGCGCTGCCCAATAGCGACGATTGCACTGCTCCCAAATGGTATGCGCTCTTCCCGATCTTCCCGGTTGCGATGCTCCTCATCTTCTCGAAGCTTACGGGAATCGGCATCGTGTTCAGCGTTGCTGGCGGCTATTTCTTCTCGTTGATCGTCATCTTCATCGTTCATTGGCTCGTGTCGAAGAAGAAGATGGAGACCTTCGACGCCTTCTCGCATTATTTCGGCTTCTTTGGCCAGGTCATGAAGAGCCCCGTGATCATCGTGTGCCTGTCGATGTTCTTCGGCAAGGCTATCTCGCTGATTGGCGGTCTCGGCTTTGCGGTGAATGCCCTGATCGACACATTCGGCCTTGGCTGGTACGCATTGTTGGTGGTCATTAGCATCCTCTACTTCATCATGTGCATCTTTGTTGGCAACTCCATTGCCATTCCGGTATGCGTGCCCATTGTGGTTACCATGATGGCTTCTCTGGGTATGGAATCTCAAGTTGCCATGGCCGCATTGTTGTTGACTTACGTTGGCGGCTTGGGCAAATCGCTCACCCCGTTCGAGCCGAAGTACCTCTACATCTCCGAGCTCTGCGGAGACTATGAGACTATGGACCTGGTAAAACGCAACAGCGTGCCCATCATCTTCACTTTCATCATCTCGCTGGTGGGCACCATCGTCTGCTACGGAGTGCTGGCGTAGCGACAACACATCCGCTAGCGCAGGGCAACGAGAAGATCTCAACTTCCCCGGATTCCGTTGCCCTTTTTTGCATCCGATATGGCTCGAGAGCGGTTTTGCGAGCCTTAGAAACCCAAACGACAGAAAAGACAAGAGAAAAGGAGGAACGAACTCATGGCAAAATGCACGCGCGAGATCAACGACGAGCTTTATCGCGACGAATGGCAATGGCAGGAAGGCGACCTAACCGTTACCCGCAACACGCAATGGTCGGCGCCGGGTTGCCATAACGGCTGCGGTGTTCTGCATTATGTTGACAAAGACGGCAAGCTGGTGAAGATAGAGGGCGATCCGAAGAGCCCCATGTTCAACGGTCGTCTGTGCATGCGCTGCTTGGCCGTGCCCGAGGCCGTCGATCATCATTCGCGCCTTTACAATCCCATGAAGCGCATTGGCGAGCGCGGCGAGAACAAGTGGGAAGAGATCACCTGGGACGAAGCCTACGACATAATCGAGGAGCGCTACCGCGAGATCGAGGAGAAGTACGGCACCGAGACCATCGTGGTGATGCATGGCACGGGACGCAACGCCACCTGGCAGGCAACGGCTCTTGCCAATCTTGCATTCCATTCGCCTAACAGCCCGCATGGATTCCTCTCGGGAGATGCGTGCTACGTACCTCGCACCAAGGTGATGGGCATGATGGTGGGCGACAACATGGTGATGGACTGCGCCCAGGTGATCGAGGAAGGCTACGACGATCCGCGCTACGTGGTTCCCGAGGTGTGCGTCATCTGGGCGAACAACCCCATCATCACTAACGCTGATGGCTTCGTAGGCCATTGGATCGTTGACCTCATGAAACGCGGCATGCGCCTCATCACCATCGACCCGCGCCTCACTTGGTGCGCGGCTCAGTCCGATTACTACCTGCAGTTGCGCCCGGGAACCGACGCGGCCTTGGCCTTGGGTTGGATCAACATCATCATCCAGGAGGATCTCTACGACCACGAGTTCGTCGAGAATTGGTGCTATGGATTCGAGCAACTGGCCGAGCGCGCAGCCGAATTCCCTGTCGAGCGCGTGGCGAAGATCACGGGCGTGTCCGAAGAGCTCATCGCGGAATCCGCGCGCCGTTTTGCTACGGCCAAGCCCGCAGCGGTTCAGTGGGGGTTGAAGCTCGATCAGGCCAAGGATGGCATGGGTGCTATCCAGGGAGTCGTTGCGCTTTCTGCCATCACCGGAAACATTGACGTGCCTGGTGGCAACATCATCGTGAACACTGGCTATATCCAAGCCTATGCGCGCAGGGCCATGCTGACGGAGCTAGACAACGCCGGCAAACGCTATGGGAAAGAAAAGTACCCACTGCGCACTATCGACGTCGATACCACCCCTTCGAGCGACGTGATCCTAGAGGCTTTGGAAACGGGTAAGCCCTATGCCCCTCAGATGATGATCATGCAGTCCAACAACTCCATCGTGAACATGGGCTGCGATTCCAAGCGCATCTTGGCCGCCATGCAGAACAGTCCCTTCACCGTGGTGATGGACGTGTACCTCACCCCAACGGCCGTGGCCTGTGCCGACCTGTTCTTGCCCATTGCCATGTCTACCGAACGCGTGGGCGTGCGCTCATGGTACAACCCTCTGCGTACCATCAATCAGGTGCAGCAGACCAATGCGAAGTCTGATGAGCAAATCATCATCGATCTTACCAAGCGCCTGCATCCTGAAGATGCGCCTTGGGCCGACCAAGCTGAGTTCTGGGAGTACGTGATGAGCCGTCTGGACCAGATGGAAGTACCCGACGATTTCAGCTACGACAAGCTGCAGAAGGACATGTACTTCTGGGAGAACATCGACTACAAGAAGTACGAGACGGGAAAATGCCGCGAGGATGGACAGCTTGGCTTCCGCACGCCTTCTGGACGCATCGAGTTGTATTGCCTGACGCTTGCGAACTGCGGTCACGAGCCTCTACCGTATTACGAAGAGCCCAACCCAAGCCCAGTGAGCAATCCCGAGTATGCCGAGGAGTATCCGATATTCATGATGACAGGCCGCCGCTCGTGGGAATTCTTCCATTCCGAGCACAGGCAGCTGGAGTCCATGCGCGAATTCCACCCATGGCCTCAAGTCGAGATGACGCCCGAGCTTGCTGCCCAGTATGGCATCAAGGAGGGCGACTGGATCAAGATCGAGAATCATTTGGGTTCGTGCATCGAGAAGGTGAAGTTCAACCAGTCGATGTATCCGAATTCCATCATGGCTGAGCATGGCTGGTGGTTCCCCGAGCGCGATCCCAATGCCGAGAACCCCTTCGAATGCTTCGAGTCCGATATCAATTGCTGCACTCCCATGTGCGATTGCGGCGACACGGGCGAATGCGCGCCCTACGACACGCAGATGTGCCGCATAGAGCTCGTTCCCGGCTACGATCCAGACCTGTTCCCCATCACGCGCGAGTATGCCGAGCATGGCTGGGGCGTTCCCGGCAAGACTCCCGTTGTGGACTACTATCCCGGCAAGCCGGCCGTCAATTCCAAATAGGAGAGAGGTGATCGCGCAAATGGAGAAGAGAGTGCCCGGAAAGGATTACGGTCTTTTCATCGATTACGAGTTCTGCACGGGTTGTCACAGCTGCGAGATGGCATGCAAGGTAGAGCACGGGTTCCCCAAGGGACAATACGGCATCAAGGTGCAAACGTATGGCCCCATGCAACGTGAGGATGGCACCTGGGACTTCCATTACGTTCCCGTGCCCACATCGCTTTGCGATCTGTGCTACGACCGCGTCGAGGAAGGTCGTTGGCCAACCTGCGTGCATCATTGCCAGGCATCCGTCATGGAATATGGCTCAATTGAGGAGCTGGCGAAGCGGATGAGCAAGCCTTATACGGCGCTCTTCCGTCCCGACTACGACAAGACCGGTTACACCGACAAGTAAGCGAGCTGAACCGAGTTGCATGCTCCAAGGATGCGACTCGGTTCGACGGGGGATTGCGATGTGCTACGGATGCAGCAATTGCGGAGCATGCGGCAAGAAGGTTGCAGAAGCGCCGATAGCCGGATTGGTGTGCGCTGAATGCGAAACGCCTATCGAGCCAGGGATGTCTGCATGCCCCGCTTGCGGCTCTACCAAAGTAAAGGTAGGTGAGAAGAAAGAGCGGAGCTTGCCATGATGCAAGATGCTGACCGATAGCGAATGCTCTGCATTCGAGAACATGTTCCATTCTGATATGGCAGCCTGATCGAACCATGGTCTTTGGCCGTGAGGGAAAGCCCAATGGAGGGAAGACGATGCAAGGCAATAGAACGTTCGTTAAGCGCCTCGTAGTATTGCTCGTGGGGATTGCCGTTCTGGTCGTCGGCTATTACTTGCCCGAGCCTGAAGGGCTTACGCCGGGCGGGAAGATGACCATTGTTATCTTGGTCTACCTGTTCTTGATGTGGTCGTTCGACGTGATGCCCAAATGGGTGTCGGCTTTCACGGGAATAATCATCTTGCCCTTTGTGGGCGCAGCCGATTCCCTGAATGCGGTGTACTCCGGCTTCGTGAACTCGACGTTCTTCTTCTTGCTTGCGGTGTTCGGCATAGCAACTATGGTGCACAAAAGCGACCTGCCCTCAAAGCTCATGTACTTTTTCATAGAGAGATTCGGGGACAACTCGAGGAAGCTGATGTTCGCCTTCGGCGCAACTACCTGGGTGCTCTCGGCGTTCATGTCGGACCTCGCTTCGTGCGCTATCGTTGCCGGCATCGCCGCCGCTCTCGCCAAGGATTTCGACCTACCCAAGAGTTTCACGAAGTGTTTGATGATAGTCATCCCGTTAAGTTCCATGACCGGTGGCATATCCATGCCGATCAGTTCGGCCACGAATGCGACCATCATGCAGAAGCTCGAGATGACCACCGGTGAGCACATCAGCTTCCTTCAATGGACAGCTGCCGGCCTTCCCGTTGGCATCCTGGCGTTCGTGTCGGTGCTCATGCTGACGCTGTTCATCTTGAAGCCCGAGGATCTGAGCGCTCGAACGATCGACGCTTTGAAAGAACGCTATGCCGTGAGCATGAAGCTGTCTTCGTACGACAAGAAGGTCATTGCCATCATCGGCGTGATGTTAGTGCTGTGGGTCTCGGGTTCATGGGTGAAGGTGTTCGACACCACCTTCGTGGCGCTGTTGGGGTTGGTCTTCATCTTCCTTCCAGGCGTGGACATGATCACATGGGAGGACTACAAGAAAGAGACGCCATTCGATCTGGTGCTGCTCATCGGAGCACTTTTCTCGCTCACAACCGCCATGGTCGATACGGGGGCGTTGGATTGGATCATGAACGCCACCCTCATGGGCTTTGGGTCGTGGAACGTGTACGTGTTCTATCTTGTGATGTCTACCTTGCTGGTGTGCATTCGCGGAGTATTGCCCGGTGGCCCTTTGCTCGTTGCCATGGTGACGCCCACGGTGATCGCCATGGGTGCTGCCTTTGAGATGCCAACGATGCTGTTGCTTATTACGCTTTCGGTATGGGGACAGGTGAGCGCGCTTGTTCCGTTCGTGGACGGGCAATGGCTCATGACCTATACGTACGGCTACTTTGATGCGAGAGATTTGCTGAAGGTGGGCATTCCTTGGTCGATAGCCTTCGTGGCGCTGCTGGCGATCATCATGCCGCCCTTGGGAAGCTTCGCGCACTTGTTCGCAGTGTGATCTGGTCTGCCTCGCTGCGAGGCGATCGACCAACTTAAATCAAAAGGAGGAATCGTGTGCTTTAGACCTGCCGAGGCTTCTGCGCCTCAAGTTTGCCCTGAATGTGGAGCTGAGATAGCTGTGATAGCCGGCATCAGGCAGAAGAACTGTCCGTTTTGCAACGCCGTGCTTCCCGCCGAGGATCCAGCACCTGCGGCTGCCGTAGCGGTGCCAGCCATGTCGTCGAGCGCTCCGGTCGCGCCAGCTGCCCCAAGCGTTCCAAGCGCGCCTGTCGCACCTAGCGCACCAGCTTCTTCAAGTGCGACTGCGCCAGCTTCTGCAAAGCCTGCAAGCACCTCAGGGCAAACGGACAACAAGCCGTTCAACCCCTTCAATCGCTAGGGAATCGGCAATTCGCAAAGAAAGAAACAGAGATAAGGACAAGAGAGGAGTCACGAATGACGGAGCATAAGGTAACGCCCTATCTGACCGGCACGGAAGACGATTATTGGGTCAGAACGTGCGCATGGTCGGCACCAGGTTGTCACCCCACGGGTTGCGGTCTGAAGCTACATGTGAAGGGAGGGGAGCTCGTCGAGGTGGAAGGCGACGAGAATCATCCCATATCCCAAGGCCGCTTGTGCGTACGCTGCCTCACTCTGGAAGAGTACGAGAATCACCCGAGTCGCATCCTCTATCCCATGAAGCGCGCCAAGGAAGACCGTGGTAAGGATAAGTGGTCGCGCATCACCTGGGACGAGGCCTTGGATATCATCTACGATGAGGTTGAGCGCATTCGAGCCGAGTGGGGCAGCCAATCGCTCGTGGTGTATGGTGGCACAGGTCGAGAGGCAACGCAGTATTATCCAGCTCTGGGCTACGCCGTGCTTCGCACGCCCAATGTTGCTACCGACCTTTCTGGCCAATCGTGCTATGGTCCGCGTTGCTCCATCACGAACTTCATCCTGGGCACCGGGTATCCCGAGATGGACTACGCAGCCTACTTCCCCGATCGCTACGATGATCCGAGTTACGAGCTCTCGGAGGTTCTGGTTCTTTGGGGCAAAGCGCCGCTTCAATCCAACGGCGATGGCCTCTTCGGCCATGCGGTCATCGATATGATGAAGCGTGGTACGAAGCTCATCGTGGTGGATCCTCGTCTCACGTGGCTTTCGGCCAAGGCCGAGTATCACTTGCAGCTTCGTCCTGGCACCGATGCGGCGCTCGGCTTGGGCATGCTAAACATAATCATTCAGGAAGGTCTCTACGATCATGAGTTCGTTGAGAAATGGTGCTATGGCTTCGACGAGCTTGCCGAGCGTGCGGCTGAATACCCAGTCGACAAGGTTGCCGAAATCACCTGGATTTCCGCTGGCACTATCCTCGCAGCTACGCGCATGTTCGCCAACGCGAAGACGGGAAGCGTTGCTTGGGGCGTTGCCATCGAGATGATGGCGAATGGCCCGCAGGTGGCGCAATGCATCCTGGCTTTAAATGCCATCACGGGCCGTTTGGATGCTCCTGGCGGCGTGACGATAGGTCCGCGCTCAACGCTCGTGGGCACGTGGCGCTACGAGAATCAGAAGTACGTTCCACCCGAATTGATGGATATGCGCCTTGGTTCGAAGGAGTATCCGGCCTCGGCGGCATCCATGGCCGTATGCCATGCTGACTCCGTGCTAAACACCTTGGAGACGGGAAGCCCGTATCCGTTGAAGTTCGCCTGGATTCATTCGACCAACCTCTATGCCACTGCCACTACGGTGCCCGAGCGTTGGTACAAGGCGCTGCTCAAGATGGAGTTCGTGGTTTGCTCCGACCTCTTCATGACGCCCTCCGCCATGATGTTGGCCGACGTCTTCTTGCCCGTTGCCACCTTCCCTGAGCACGATGGCATCGTGCAGCCGCATTTCGGACGCAACACCCATTTCTTTGGCGCCATGAACAAGGCGCTCTCGAAGGGCGAGACGAAATCCGATTTGGAGATATGCTTCTGGCTTGGCAAGAAGATGACTCCCGAGGCTTGGCCCTGGGAAACCATCGAAGAGTTCTACGACTATCTGCTGGAGCCTTTCTTCGGATTCAACTTCGATCATCTGCGCGAGGTTGGTGCCTACCAGCCTGGTTATACCTATTACAAGCACGAGAAGGGCATGGCGCGTGCTGATGGCAAGCCCGGCTTCGAAACCGTTACTGGTCGCGTGGAACTGAAATCGCTGCAATTCGAGGCATGGGGTGACGATCCGCTGCCGTACTACATCGAGCCGCAATACAGTCCCGTGAGCACGCCCCGACTGCTTGAGGAGTATCCCCTCGTGCTCACCACTGGTGGTCGCAAGTTCACGTCGTTCCACTCCGAGCATCGCCAGATCGAGACCCTGCGCGAGATCGACACGTGGCCAGAGGTCGAGATCAATCCCGTTGATGCTGCAAAGTACGGCATCAAGGATGGTGATTGGGTCGAAATCGAGAATCAGTTCGGCAAATGCCGCGAGGTTGCGAAGGTTGGACCCACGGTTGCTCCTGGCGTGGTGCATGCCCACCATGGCTGGTGGTTCCCCGAACAAGATGGCGAAGAGCCCAACTTCTACGGCGTTTGGAAGTGCCAGATCAACAACCTTATGCCGCACGAGCATATCGGCAAGTTGGGTTTGGGCGCTCCGTACAAGTGCAAGCTATGCAAGATCCGCCGCGTGAGCAGCATGGATTCTGATGACTAAAGAAGGGGAACGGCAATGGCAAATGGACTTCTGATCAACTACGACTACTGCACTGGTTGCCACAGCTGCGAAGTGGCATGCAAGAAATCTCATGATATCCCCCTGGGCAAATGGGGCATCAAGCTTACCCAGATTGGGCCTTTCGAGGTGGAGCAAGGCAAATGGGAGTGGGATTACGTGCCCGTGCCCACCGATCTTTGCGATTTGTGCGAAGAGCGCGTGGCGGAGGGCAGAGACCCCTCATGCGTGCATCATTGTCTTGCTTTCTGTATGGAGTATGGCCCCTTGGAAGATCTTGCGAAGCGTGCCGCTGAGCTTGGCAAGAAGACGACCATCTTCGTGCCGTAGGGCAGTGCCAGGTCGGTGGGCGGGTCGGCGCCGAACCGTATTGGTTCGGCGCCCGTCAGGCGAAAAGGACCCGCGCTCCCAACGATACTGCTAGAAAGTATTAGAAACACGCGAAATACCATAACGCCATATGCACGAACAGGGTTATAAGATTGGAAAGAATAGTACTAATCAGTCTTAATAACGCTTCATCAGGAGCCGCTGATCATCATGATGCAGGCAAGCGGAAACAGGATTTGGACGAGAGGCTTCGCGCTCGCTTTCGCCACTAAGCTGTGCAGTGCTTGCGTGTTCATAATCTACACGTCGACCCTTGTTGTGTACTTGCATGATCACTACCAAGCAAGCTCTGGCGTTGCCGGGTTGGCGGTGGGCATCTTCATCTTGTCCAGCGTGGCGGGGCGCATCCTATCGGCTCAGTTAGACACCCTGTTCACACGTAAGAGCATTCTGCTGGTTAGCTCGTTTCTGCTTTTGATCTTGTCGGTGGCTTATCTTTGCGATATGGCACTTGTGCCATTCTTTGTTCTACGCGCATTGCATGGGATTGCGTTTGGCTTCTTGAATAACGCCATTACCGTTGTGGCTACCGAGCTGTTGCCGCCTACGCGACTCGGAGAGGGCTTGGGCATCTATGCCATCAGCGTGAGCACCGCCACAACGCTTGCTCCGCTCACTGGCGTGCTGCTCATGCAGGCGCTTGGATATCGCGCAGTTATGTGGGCTGCAGTCGTTTTCGCGGCCTTGGCGTTCATGACGGTGGCGCTGCAACGCCGGTCCGTTATCGACGTCAGGGCTGAGCGTGCGGTTCGGAAGGAATCGTCCCGCAGGATAGGGCTCAGCGATTTTCTCGAGAAGCCGGCGCTTCCCATATCCATTCTGGTTGCCTTAGCGTGCATGTGCTATGCAGGTAGCGTGACACCCTATGTTGCCTCGTATTCAGAGTTGATAGGGCTGGGGTCGTTCTCGTTTCTCTACTTTGCTGTGTACACGGTGACGCTTTTGGCGGCGCGCCCGCTCATGGGCATGGTTCAGGATCGCAGGGGTTCGAGCGCCATCATGTACCCTGCGCTTGTCTGCTTGGCCTTGGGCCTTCTGGTTCTGGCGCTCATGCCGAGTTTGCTTGGCATTGTTCTTGCGGGAATCCTGCTGGGAATCGGGCACGGAACCGTGTTCAGTGGCGGCCAAACGATTGCGGTTCGCTTATCGGGTCCTGACAGGGTGGGCTTTGCGACTTCGACCTACTTTGCGTTTTCGGATTTCGGAACCGGTGTGGGGCCCGCGATTCTGGGCGTGGTGTTCGGCCAGCTTGGGTATGGCGGCATGTACCTTTGTGCGGCTGCGATCGCAGCGATTCTCATCCCTGGGCATGCGCTCGTCTATCGGTGCAGTCGCCCTCGCAAATCGAACTAGGCGAGCGTGTTCTCTAGGTATTCGATGATGGCGTCGTTGCCCTGGATGAGCTCATCGCCAACGTGCAGGTAGGGGATCAGGTTGGCGTCGCCACCGAGTGCCAGCAGCTCCTGATAGGGAGCTTCTTGCTCGACATCGCGCTTATCGAGCTCTATGCCCTTCTCGTTCGCGTAATTCACAACAACGGAGCAGGTCGAGCAGGGAGCCCAATAATAAAGAACGGGTGCTGCCATCGCAATGCCCTTCCTCGCGTTAGTCTGGTCGCTTGTTCATCTTGCGCTTATTCTACCAATTCGCAAGGGACGGCAGCGAGCGGATCCTCGATGTGTGGAGCGCGGGCCGTGCGGACGTGGGTCGCACTTGCTGAATCGCTGTACCTATCTGCTGACGTGGGCGCCGAATCGCCTTGATCGCAGCTGCTGCATGCCCATGGCGTTGCGCACGCCTCGAGCTGCTCTCCAGCTCGCCGCATCGACTTCAAGCGGCTTTCGTACGCTTCCTGCGGTTTTCCGGCCAGTTGCAGCGAGTTGGGGCCGCTTTCGTACCTGATTCGCTGGTTTCTCCCTGGAATCGGAGCATCGGGCCGGGCTGGGGAATGCCTCATGCAAGGTCAGGCCTGGTCAGACCCGAGCAGGCCGGAGTAGTCGGATTCGAAAGCCTGAGCGGGAGTACGAAAGTCCCTTGAAGTCGCCGCAATTGGCCTGAAAATCCAAGATTCGCCCCTCGGACGTACGAAAGCGGCCTCAACTCGAAGCGCGCTGCGAAATCGCTCGAGATTGTGGTTCAGAGATGCAGAAGCACCGGGAATCCTTTACCAATCGTAGCTCGAGAAGGCACTGCATAAGTTGCATACTCATGGCAGTCCGCAATCGTAAGGCACCTGCGTCAGCAGGCGGCAGCGAGCAGCGGCTAGCCACGGCGCGCCTATCGCCGCTTCACTTCGCCTTTCTCGCAGCGGTTTCCCCACGAGTCGATCACGGCACCATCTTTGTACACGCAGATGATCTCGCAGTTGTTGGCGCACCTTCCGCATTCGACTTCGCGCGTGGCGAACTCGAAATCTTGAAATCCCTCCAAGTCGACTGGCGCCGCGCCGTTGGTCTCGGCTTCGGCGGCTGCCAGGAGCGCCACGCCGAAAGCGCCCATCAGATGCCCGTCTTCGTCTACGATGATGGGCATGCCCAGCTGCTCTTCGAATGCTTTCACCACCCCGATGTTCTTGCTCACGCCGCCTTGGAATACCACCGGGCTGTTGATGCGCTTGCCCTTGCCCACGTTGTTCAGGTAATTCGAGGCAACCGCCTGGCAAAGCCCGGCGATGATGTCCTCGCGCGCATAGCCAACCTGGATCTTGTGCACGAGGTCGCTCTCGGCGAAGACGGTGCAGCGCGCGGCGATGTTTGCTGGCTTGTTCGACGTGATGGCGATCGGGCCGAACTCCTCGACCTCTACGCCCAGGCGATGCGCCTGGCTGGACAGGAACGAGCCGGTGCCCGCTGCGCAGAGGGTGTTCATGGCGTAGTCTACGGCTATGCCGCCATCTACCAGGATGATCTTCGAATCCTGGCCACCTATCTCCAGGATAGTGCGCACGTCGGGATGCACGAACGTGGTTCCTATCGCATGAGCCGTGATCTCGTTCTTAACTATCAAGGCACCCATCATGGCGCCTACGAGCCGACGTGCCGACCCCGTTGTGCCTGCCCCGGCTATCTGCACGCGATCAAGGTTGATCTGCCGTGCCAGCTCGGCGACTACGCGCTTCGAGGCGCCTGCGGGATCGCCTTCTGTCCAGAGATACGAGCGCGCGATGATGTTGCGACCTCGGTCGATGAGGACTCCTTTGGTCGAGATCGACCCAATGTCTATGCCGAGGTATGCCTTATCCAACATCGTTTGCCCTCTCATGAGTTGCCTTGATCTGCCATGGGGCTGCTCTTCCTTGTGGGGTCGAGCCGCAGCGCGCCTCCGTGCTTCTTGCGCATGGCGAGCATGTCGTAGAACGCTTCGAGCCTGGTCATCAGCCCCGTGTCGCTTGTTTCCGTATCGTAGGTCAAGTACAGGATGGGAATGTCGAAATCCTCGGATATGCGCCGAAGCACGGGCATGCAGTCGATTTCGGGCGTGCAGCCGGCGCATTTTGCATGGACGATTCCGTCAAAGCCCTGCATCGCGTACTTCTTGGCAGCGTTGAGCGTCAGGCTCGACGTGGGGCCCATGTCGTATTCGGCGTACTCGGAGATGCTGCGGCGCAAGCTCTTCTCGTCGTAGTGCAGGTAGCGATTCGAGAAGTTCAAGTCGCGATGCAACTCTGCGCCCAGGCCGATGAGCTTCTCCTCGAGACCGAGATTCGAGTTCTCGTCGATGGCCGTGTAGAACTCGCCGACGATTCCGATGCGCACGCAATCGCTGGGCTTGTCGAGGGGAATCGCACGCAGCTCCTCCAATGCCCGCGCGCACGTTTTCTCGATTTGACGTGCATCGGTGCATGCATTCAGGTTGCCCAGGAATGCCTCCCAGGTGCGCTTGAACGATCCCGTCTCCAATTCGAATGCGGCGTTTTCCAGGTAGAAGTCGCGCGCGGCATCGAGCCCTTCCATCATCTTGGCGCATGCAAGGAGCTGGCGAGCGCCGAAGGGGATGTTGATATCCGGGTTCACCGCCTTGAGCACTTCCTTGCCCCAACCAAGGTAGCCCTGCTCGATGCCATGCGAGAAGTTCAGCATGGTGAAGTCGTAGCCCATGTCGCGCAAGATGCGCTCCTGCATCTCGCCGTAGAATCCCAGGCGGCAAGGGCCGCCCACCTGCACGAGCAGGTTCGCTCCGCGTTCGAGCGCTTCGATCCAGTCGCCCATCATGTGCTTGAAGGGGGTGCATACGTAATCGCTTGAGCTGCGAATGCCAAGTTCCATCGTGTGCTTGGTCGGCTTGCCAAGCGGCACGTACTCGCAATCGAGCACCTGCTCCACGAAGTACTTGAAGAGGGGAGCGTAGTACGCATAGCGAAATACCGCCACCTGCGTGCTCTTGTGGCTCGAGTGACGCTTGCCCTTGCTGCCCTTGTCCTCGTCGGCCTTGCGGCGCTTGTCGCGTTTGCCCTTGCTTTCGCTCTTGCGGTGCTTGTCGCGCTTGCTCCGCTTGGCTTGCTCGTCCGCTTGGGAGGCGAAGGGCGATTCCAGCTCGAAGCTGGCATCTGCTTCGGCTACCTCCGTCGCTCGCGCTTCCCGTGCTGTCATCTTAGCCAAGGTACGACCCCTTCTTCTGGAAGCGCAGGATGTCGACGAAGCTCTCCAGGCGCGTTTGGATGCCGGCCGTGCCGCTTTGAGCGTCGATTATCAGGTTCAGGATCGGCACGTCGTGCACGGTGCGCAAGATCAAGTCGTCGAACATGGAATCGGGGCCGCAGGGAAATGCCGAAACCAGCACCAGGCCATCCACCTTGTCCTTGTTCAGCATGATCGACCCTAAGAGCTCGCGGTTTATCAGCCAAGGAAGCGTGTCGCTCGTCTCGAAGCTCTTCTTGAAGGCGGTGGCAGCATCGGTCTCGTCGGCGTAGAGCATGATGACGCCCAGCTCTTTCAGGCAGTTCTCTATGTCGCCGATGATGTAGTCGTCGTGGCTCACGTAAGGATGCGCGGCGAGCAGGATCGCCAGCGGCGCCTCGTCGTTGCGCTTGCGCGCTCTCTCCAGCAGCTTGAAAGCCTGCTCCTGGGCATGTGCGCGCTCCTTGTCCAAGCTCGCTTGGGCCTTCTGGGCAGCCTTCCACGCCTTCACCGCTTGCGAAACCGGAGCGCCCAGCTTGGTTGCCGCGAAGTCGATGTAGGCGCGGCCCGCGTGCTTCTTGTCGCTGGCATCGGGTACGCTCAGCGTGATGAACTCAACGGGTTCGTCTTTGAAGGTTGCGCGCACCATGTCGGGAAGCGACTGGTATTTGGTGCAGAACCCCGCGCGTACGTTCCTGCTCTCGAAGCAGGGCACCAGAACCGCATCGCATTTGCCAGCAAGCGATGCCACGTGGCCTAAGTAGACTTGCGAAGCAAGGCACACCTCGTCAGTGGAATAGTTGCGCCCCATCTCGAAGATGCCGCGGTCGGTTCGAGGGCTCAGCACCACTTCGAAGCCGAGCGCTTCGAGAAACGTCTTCCAAAGCAGGCCATAGCGGTGCCACAGAAGCCCGCGCGGGATCCCTATCGTTCGAATCGGCATGGCGCAAAGCTCTTAGTACATGGTGACGATGGTCGTCCCCGAGGGCACGTTGTCCCAGATCCACTTCACGTTCTCGTCGTAGCTGCGCACGCAGCCGTCCGAGCAGCGCTGTCCAATGGCACCGTCGAGCAAGATATGCGTGTTGGCCTTGTACAGGCGCGTGTGCATCAGGTAGTCGCCCGAAATCTGCGACCACCAGTAGCACGAATACCCCTTGCTCTCGCCGAACGAGTAGCCCTTCAGCCCCAGATGGAAAACGCCTTCAATCGTGGGCGTAGAGGGCTTGCCGGTGTCGCAATCCCATACGAACTTGGCCTTCCAGGCATTTTTCTTGCCTTCCATCACTACCAGGCAGGGGTTGTCGATATCTATCATGATCAGGTACTTCGATGGGCTCGAGTACTGTTGTGCGCTCTTGATCAGCCGGTTGGCAACCTTGTCGGTGGTCAGGGTGCCATCGCTGTTGGCCACGTAGTAGGTGTTATCTTGCCCCACGCGCCCGCTGGTGGCTATGTAGCCCTCGCCGGGAATGCCGTAGTACTTCTTGCCGGCCACCTTGAACACGCCCGTTTGGGCCGTGTGCGACGAGCCGTTCATGTAGTACCACTTCGACGAGCCATCGTACTTCTTCGTCTTGATCCATCCCGAGCCCATTTCCAGGCGGCCGTCGTTATCGGCCAGGTAAACGCCACCGCTCTTGAGCGGGTACTTGCCGCGCACCACATAGCCCTCCGTTGTGGCGAAGGCCGTGTAGCCGGCTTTGCTGTCGTTTGCGCTAGAAGGGGCCACGAAGCGGTTGCGAGCCAAAGTGCCGTCGGCGGCAAGCCAGTATCGCTGATAGCCCGGATAGCACGTTGCGATGGGCGGGCAGGTTTGCGTTGCCACCCATTGGTTAGCAACGGCCCTTCCTCCTTGACGATATTGCCACGACCCGCAATACTCCACCCAGCCGTTGCGCAGTTGCTGAGACGAGGGGATGGCATACCAAGCAGCGCCCTCCGCCTTCCACCCGCGCTTCACCAGGGTGTTGTGCTCCTTGCTGGCCAGCGTGTAGTTATGGAAACCGGTCTTTTCGTAGGGGTTGAACTCGCGATACAGGGCTACGCGCTCCTGACCTCGGTCCACCGAGTAGAACGCCACGCCTTCGTTCTTCCAGCCGTTCTTCTCCATCTTCTGCACTTCGTTCAGGCTGGTGGTGTAGTGGTGGTCGCCTGCCCACTTGTTGAACATGCGATACACCGGCGAGTTTGACGTGGTGGGAGCTGTCCAGCCCACGCCCTCGTCGCGCCACTTCAGCTTCACCAGGCGCTTGCGCTCGGCATCGCTGGTCGTGTAGAAATGCTCGGTGGTCCACTTGTTGTAGAGACGATAGATGGGAGTGGTGGCACCTGCAGGGGTTGCTGCCGTTACGGCCTCGGTCGAGAGCTCCAAGTTGGGCTCGCTGCCCGCGTCGGCCGTGAGCGCGCTCGATGAGCCTGCCGTCAACGGGGAGGCGTAGGCCTTGTTGGGAAGCGGTGCGAGCCCGATTGCCAGCACCACCGCTAGCGAAACGGCAACGACCTTGCGGAGAACTGCAGCATTGCTTGTGCCTTGACGAACGAAGAACATGACACTCCCATCTAGAATCTTGTTGAATTGCGTGGTCGAAACGTGCGTGGTTGATGCACGCTTGATTGACGCGCGGGCTCGATGCGCATCGCCGTGCATTTCGACCAAGGAACAATATTACGAGCCAAGCTGCTCGAAGGCAATCGAAGGAGTAGTGGGCTTTCGGCGAATCGCGTCCACAAATCAGGGTGTTCACATCGACTTCATGCCCCTGATGTATGCCTTTTCTTGAAACGTGCGCGAGCATTGCAGATGGGCAAGCCGCTGAACAGGCACGATGGTATTCGATTTTCTACATTCGAATCGTCAAGCATGCACGTGACGTCCCAAGTCGATGTAAGTGCCTTGGTTTGCGTGCGCGATTGAGCGAGTACCCTACATCTTCGGCAGGTCCAACAAGAGCTTGCATGAGAGCAGGATATGGAAGAAGCCATTATGAAGCTCGTCGTTGTTGCGCAAGTCGATGTCAGCCACTTCCTTGATGCGCTCGATGCGGTAGAGGAAGGTGTTGTAGTGCATGTACATCGCCTCGGCTGCATTCTTGATGCTGCATCCGTATTCGAGATAGGTCTTGAGGCACTCGACGTTGTTCGATTCGTTCGCAAGGTCGTACTCGTGAAGGCGCCGCACGCGGGGGTGGATGAGCCAATGCGAATCAACGTCGATATCGTAGCGATGGAGGAAATCATGGAAGAAACAGCTCCCATCGTAGAAGCGATACCAACGGCGACCCGAGCCCTCATCCGATGCGAGGGCGGCATCGGATTTCAGGGTGCTCAAGGCGCTGAGCGCTTGCTGATAGTAGAACCGAAGCTGTCGCAAATCGTAGAACGATAAGCTGATCCCGCAGCAAGCGAACCCGGGATGGGGGAAGCGATCCAGGGCCTGGGAGATGCCCTTCGACACTTGGAGTTGTCCTTCTCCGAAGAGGATGGTTACGACCGAGTCCTGATAGAGGAACGTGGCCGACGAGGCGAAGCGGTTTCGCAGCTCTGCCTCCACGCGCTTGAGCGAACTGGAGGATGGCTTGTCTTCGCGCGGAACGGTGACCAGAAGCTGCATCAGGTTACCGTTGCGAATGCCGAGCGTTTGCAGATGCCTCGTGAACCAAACCTCGTCCACATGCTTGCGATACAGCAGCTCTACGAAGAAGTTGTCGGGAGCATCTCCAATCTTCCCTGCCGAGATAGCCCTTTGCGTGAGCGTTCCCATGAACGAGCTGAAGTATTGCGCGAGAGAGATGAATCCTTTGGTGAAGGGCCTGTTCGTGTCTGTGAAGACTATCTTCCCATAGCGAACGTCGTCGACGAAGATGTTCGCGACCAATAGAGAGTACTTGCCATCGGTCCTCAGGATGAACGGCTCTCGTCTCGCTTCCATTTGAGCGCTCATGCGAAATCCCAACGAGCGCGTATCGGATTCTATGCTGCTTGCCACTTCTCGCCATTCGTCATCGGAGAAGTCGTCCGGCAGATCCCCAACAGCCGACACGCAAAGATCGGATGGGTTGAACAGGAGAAAGGGATTCCGGACAATCTTGAAAGCCTGCCGCGAGAGTATTTGCTTATATTCTTCTCCCTCTAGCGCGCTTTCCGCCAGATCGCAGCTCCATGAAACGTAATGCAAGACAAGGTTTCCGAGCTTTTCCGCGATGCGCCCTTGAGCTGTTTCGTCGGGCAGTATCAGAACGTTTGCCTTGGTTATGAGAAGCGGGTCGGCATTGGGGATTCCGCAGCAGACCCAATTCCTCACGGGCAGTGCGGCAACATCTTCGGTGAAGCGGCTTGCGTCAATGATGTAGGCGGTGCTTTCGTCGAGCTCTCTCTTCGGTTCGTAACTCTTGACGAAGCTGATGCTGTAGTCGATGCCGCTATTGGCATATATCGTTGCAGAAGCGCTTTGCAGGTCATCGGCGAGGATGTGGAAATTTATCTTCATATGCCTTCTTCTCCTAGAGATAACGCAATCAACTTATGAATGAATATGAATGAATAGTGCAAATACTATTTGCAACATCGCCCAAAACCGCCAAGCAATAGCAATAATGTCCAGAAGCTTGCGATTCTTATTGTAGTTAATCCACATGTAAATAATACACAAAAAAACGCACCGGAAATTTGGCTTAGCTCTGTAGGCTGCACCCCTTCTTGGCTTCTAACATGTGCCGCATTGGAAGCCGGTCGAATCGTCGACCGAGCATCGACTCGTTCGAAAGGAGCGGAATCCCATGTGCTTTAGACCAGCCGAAGTGGCAGCCCCGCCTGTCATTTGTCCGAATTGCGGCGAAGAGGTGTTCCCCTCTTCGGGCGTGCTGCCTGCAAAATGCCCGTTCTGTCGCGAATCCCTAGAAGATGCGAAGCCGGCCGAAGAGGCTCCGGCCGCCCCAGGAGCGCCTGCGGCTCCGGCCGCCCCAGGAGCGCCTGCGGCCCCGGGAGCGCCATCAGCTCCGGCCGCCCCGGCTGCCCCGGGAGCGCCCAAGCCGCCTGTTTCCTAAGAGTGTTCAAGGCCTTTGTCTTGCGTGACAAAGGCCTTGAGGCTCGGTTGAGCAGCATTGCCATGAAAGCTCAACCGCATATAGGTCGAGAGAGGAGAGAGCATGGAGAAAGAGTGGAAGAAGACACTCGACGATGGTACGGAAGTGATCCGTACGTGTGCGTGGTCGCCTCCGGGATGTCATCCCGTTGGCTGCGGATTGCTGCTCTACGTGAAAGATGGCAAGCTCGTTAAGGTGGAGGGCGATCCCGACCACCCGATCACCCATGGGCGTTTGTGCGCAAGATGCTTGGCATTGACCGAGTACATCTATCATCCCAATCGCGTGATCTATCCCATGAAGCGCGCTCGTGAGGATCGTGGCAAGGACAAATGGGAGCAGATCACCTGGGAGGAAGCCATCCAAATCGTCCAAGAGAAGGTGGCTTACATACATGAGAACTATGGTGGCGAAGCCATCATGATGTTCACCGGCACCGGTCGCGAAACCTGCCAGTACTCGGGGCCTCTGGTATATACGTCGCTGCAGTCACCGCACGTGCTGTTTCCCATGTCGGGCATCTCATGCTATGGCCCGCGTCGTTCGGTTGCCGACTTCATCCTTGGTGCTGGATATCCCGAGATGGATTACGCGCAGTTCTTCCCCGAGCGCTATGACGACCCGCGCTATACCGTGCCCGAAGTGTGCGTGATCTGGGGCAAGAACCCGACGGAGTCAAATGGAGATGGTCTGTTCGGCCATGCGGTCATCGACCTGATGCAGCGCGGAACGAAGCTCATTACCATCGACCCGCGCCTGACTTGGCTTGGCGCGCATGCCGAATACCATCTGCAGGTGCGGCCAGGAACCGATTCGGCGTTGGGCCTTGGCATACTGAACGTTCTCATCAACGAAGACCTCTACGATCACGAATTCGTCGAAGAGTGGTGCTACGGCTTCGAAGAGCTCCGCGAACGCGTGCAAGAGTATCCTACCGACAAGGTTGCGGAGATCTGCGGCATCGATGAGGGCGACCTCATCGCCGTAGCGCGCATGATCGGCAACGCCAAGCCCTGCACCTTCCTGTGGGGCCTCGCCATGGACTCCAACACATATTCCACGCAGGCAGGACATACCTTCTTGTGCATTTGCGCCATCACCGGCAACCTCGACGTGCCTGGTGGCATCGTGCTCGCTCAGGAGCGCTCCTTCATGGGTGCTTGGCGCATGGAGATCAACTCTGCGCTGGCTCCGGGCCTCTGGGAGAAGCGCATCGTCGACGATACTTACCCGGCTTTCCGTGATTACCGTCCCGAGTCACACCCCGACACGGTGCTGCGCCTCATGGAGACCGACCCGGATGACTATCACATTCGCATGGCATGGTTCCATGGCTGTAACGTGCTGAATTGCTCGGTTGCCGAGCCGCAACGCTGGATCAAGGCCTTCGAGCAGCTCGAATTCAACGTGGCGCAAGACCTGTTCATGAACCCAACCATCATGGCGTTCGCCGACTTGTTCTTGCCCGTGTCCACCTTCCCCGAGCACGACGGAATCGTGCTTCCGCACTTCGGTGCGAACAGCCATATCTTGGGAGCCATCAACAAGGCCATCACCGTAGGCGAGTGCCATTCCGACTTCGAGATTGACATGATCTTCGGCAAGATCATGCATCCCGACGAGTGGGAATATGAAGATGTGGCCGATTTCTATACGCAGCAGATCCAGACGAAGTACCCCATCACGTTCGATGACCTGCGCGAGATTGGTTGCCTTCAGCAAGACAATCCTTACAAGAAATACGAGCTTGGCCTGCTCCGCCCAGATGGGCGTCCTGGTTTCAACACGCCAACGCGCAAGGTCGAGCTGATGTCCACGAAGTTCGAGGATTGGCACGAAGACCCACTGCCTTATTACTGCGAACCCGATTATGGCCCTGTGACCACGCCCGACCTGATGGAAGAGTATCCCCTCATCCTCACCACGGGCGGTCGTAACATCGAGAGCTTCCACTCCGAGCATCGTCAGATAGAGTCTCTGCGTTCGCTCGTTCCCGATCCGTATGTCGAGATGTGCCAGGAAACGGCCAATCGCTACGGCATCGAAGACGGCGATTGGGTTGCGGTTGAGAACATGTTCGGCCGCACCATCCAAAGGGCCCGTGTTCGCGAGATTCTCAAGCCGGACACCATTCACTGCACGCATGCCTGGTGGTATCCCGAGGAGGATGGCGAAGCTCCCCATTTGTTCGGCATGTGGGAGTCGAACCTGAATACGCTCATCCCGAACGACCACAACGGGCCCTTCGGCATGGGCGCTCCATACAAGTCGATTATCTGCAAGATCTACAAGGTCGATTCGAAAGAGGCATTCAACAACGAGCCGCCTGAGATTTGCATGGATGAAGACATTCGCAACAGGGGACGCCAATGGGTCAATTCTGGCAAGACTCCCCGTGACTTCATCGTGAAGGATGGTGAGTAGCAATGAAACAGGCACTGGTTGTCGATTACAAGTACTGCGACGGATGCAACTCGTGCGTTGTTGCATGCCGCATGGAAAAGGGCATGGCCATCGACGAATGGGGCATCAAGCTGAACGAGGTTGGTCCCGAGAAGGTCGACGGAAAGTGGATGTGGGACTTCATTCCGTATTTGAGCAAGCGCTGCGATCTTTGCGCCGATCGTGTAGCCGAGGGGAAGAAGCCCGCTTGCGTACATCACTGCCTTTCCTCTTGCATGTACCTGGTTCCGCTCGACGAGCTGGGGCAGAA
This sequence comes from uncultured Eggerthellaceae bacterium, assembly GCA_947565915.1. Classification (GTDB taxonomy): domain Bacteria; phylum Actinomycetota; class Coriobacteriia; order Coriobacteriales; family Eggerthellaceae; genus UBA9715. The sequence continues at coordinate 21,907 of CANOHY010000009.1, forward strand.
GCTCGATGAGCTCGGCGATGAAGTAGAGGTGCTCATCCCCTAACTCACCGTGGATTGGTGGAAGCGGAGCCCTGGCTCGGGGCTCCGCAGACTGAATCAAGGAGGTGAGAATCCGTGAAGTGCGATACGTGCGGTCATATCGACAAGGATACGAGCACCTGCGAGCTGGGATACGAGCTCGGTTGGCAGGAACGGCATACTCCCGATGGTGTCATACGGAAGAACTATCGTCCGGTCCGCACGCCCGAACCCGAGCGCAAGGACCTTATGAACCAAGCCTATTGCCCAAGCCATACGGAATTGGGCTAGCGGTTCGACGCGTGCGAGCACGAAAGGCGTAGCGTCGCATCGATGCTGCGCCCGAGCAGGAACGGGCAAGGAAAGGGGATGCGCAGACTTGCCCGTTGAGAAGGATTGCGATTGCAAGGAGGGTTGAACATGGTTGAGGAAAGCAACGTCAAGGTCAACGATTTGGTCGTTGGCGAGTCGATCAGCAAGCAGCACAAGAACGGCGCCTATGCGTGGTTCGTTGCGTTCTGCGTGCTGTTCGCAAGCTTGGCATACGTAATGATCAGCCGCGCGGTATCGCCTGGCATGGCGGCGATCATCGAGTACTTTGGCATGGATACGGTTTGGGGCGGCTCGCTCTCGTCGCTCATGGGCATGATATCGGCCATCATCGTGCTGCCGCTTGGTGCGCTGACCACGCGCTTCAGCGTGAAATGGATGGCCGTCATCGCCTTGGCGCTCATCGCGCTTGGTGCATTTGGTGCATCGATGGTGACTGACGCGGGCATGTTCTATGCCATGCGCGTGATTCAGGGCATCGGCTATGGCACGATGTCCGTTGTGGGTGCCACCATGATCACGCGCTGGTTCGATGAGGATCATCGCGGCTTGCCCATGGGCATCTATGGTGCGAACGTTGGCTTGGGCGGCTTCGTCATCAACTTTACCGCCACGCCTCTCATGGCGTGGGATGGCTGGCAAGGCCTGTTCATCTTCGTGGGCATTTGGTCCATCGTCGGCCTCGTGCTCTATCTGTTCTTCGTGCAAGACTGGCCTGCCGAAGGCAAGCAGGTTGAGCAGAAGGCCGTGCAGGAAAAGGCTAAGTTCACCGATACGTTCAAGAAGCCCGCTGTGTGGGTCATGGCAGCAATCTTCCTGTTCATGGGCACGGGCCAACAAGGCGTGGGCGTGTTCATTCCTATGATCTTGACGCAGATCTCAGGCGCAACGCCTGCCGAGGCAAACCTGATGAACAGCGGCATCTCCATTGCCGTCATCTTGTCCACCATCATTTCAGGTGCCATCTACGGATGGGTTACTCGCAACCATAAGGACAAGCGCGGCCTGTTCATCTTCTGCTTGCTCATCTTGGGCGGCTTGGCCCAGTTGGGCACCGTGTTCATCCCGCACGACTACATCACCTCATGGATTGGCTGCCTGTTCTTTGGTCTGTGCGCCACCATGTGGATGCCGGGCCTCTACATCTTGGTTGCCGAGCATTCGGGCTCGCCGGCATTGGCATCTGTGGGCCTGACCATCTTCATGTTCGGCCAGTACTTGGGCGGCATCATCGGGCCGCTGGTGATTGGCTTCGCTAATACCAACATGGGTGGCTTCCAGGCGGTTGGCGGCTTGATGGCGGTGTTCATTGTGATCTCGGTGATCCTCGGCTTCGTATTAATGCGCATGGATACCAAGCTATTGAAGTCGGAAGGTGCTCATCCTGGCAATCAGCTCTAAAGCTCGGCTGTGCAACACATGTGCCTGGCCATTTGAGGGTCGGGCACATGAGGAGCCTCGATAGGGAAGAGAGAACATGGAATTCAAGAACGATTTAGGAAAGCCCTGGCGATACCAGGACGGTGAATACGAAGTGACGCGCACCTCGGTATGGTCGCCCCCGGGGTGCCACCCCGTTGGATGTCAGCTCAAGCTCTATGTGGACAAAGAGGGCCGTTTGGCCAAGGTAGAGGGCGACGAGAACGACCCCGTGACGAAAGGACGTCTCTGTGCTCGCTGCCTGGCACTGAAGGATTACGTGTACAATCCCTCGCGCGTGGTGTATCCCATGAAGCGTGATAAGAAGTACCGTGGTCAGGCTGACAAGTGGGAGCGCATCTCTTGGGATGAGGCGTTCGACACCATCGTTGAGAACTACCATCGCATAACCGAGAAGTATGGCAAGGAATCCATGGCCATTCATGTGGGCACGGGCCGTGATGGCATGCTGGGTCAGAACTTCGCCGTTGCTGTGTTCCAAACGCCCAATTTGGCCTATACGCAATCGGGCTATGCGTGCTATCAGCCGCGTTCGATGTCTACGAATATGGTGCTCGGAGGCTCGTATCCCGAAATGGACTATGCGGCTGGGCTTCCTGGGGGCTACGACGATCCCGAATATGTGGTGCCTGAGTGCATAGTCGTGTGGGGCAAGGCGCCTTTGGCGTCGAACGGCGATGGCCTGTTCGGCCATGCGGTGATCGACCTCATGAAGAGGGGCGCCAAGCTGATAGTGGTAGACCCACGCATCCAGTGGCTTGCCTCTCGCGCAACCTACCATCTGCGCGTTCGTCCTGGTACCGACTGCGCATTGGCCATGGCCATGTGCAACATCATCATCGAGGAGGACCTATACGACCACGACTTCGTTGACAAGTGGGTGTACGGCTTCGAGCAGTTCGCCGAACGTGTCGCCACCATGCCGCCTTCCCGCGCTGCCGAGATCTGTGGCATCGACGAGGAGCTCATCTATGGCGCCACGCGCTTGTATGCGGAATCGAAGCCAGCTTCCATCACCTGGGGCCTAGCTTTCGACCAGAACCAGAACGGCTCGCAGGCAGCTACGTGCGTGCTGGCTCTCATGGCCCTGACGGGCAACGTGGACGTCCCGGGCGGCAACATCATCGGCGATATGTCGCCCAACAAGGATCGCGAGATGATGGACGAGATCGGTGCCAGCGAGGGCATGGATGAGGAGAACTCGCAAACGCGCGGCTCGATGTCGCTGGGTTGGTTCACTATGCCCGAGGAGCTGCGTGCAAAGGCCATCGGCATGGATAAGTACCCGCTGTATTGCCAGCTTATCATGGGCTGTCACGCAGATTGCCTGCTCGACACCTACGAGACGGGCGAGCCCTATCCCATCAAGATGGCTTGGATCTACTGCACGAACCCACTGGCGCCGACGAATACTGCCGAGCCCGACCGCTGGCATCGCGCCATGGTGCGCTCGCTCGACTTCGCTTTCGGCACAGACTGCTTCATTACGCCCACCATTCAGGCTGTGTGCGACATATTCTTGCCCATCTCCACGGTGGCCGAACACGATTCGGTGAACAAGACGCATTACGGTGCCACTATGGGAACCTGGGGCATTGGCAACAAGGCCATCACGGTTGGCGAGGCCAAGGGCGACTTCGAGATACTGGCCGAGTTGGGTCAGCGCCTCGGCGGCGTTGCCGCCGAGATGTTCCCCGACCAATACGCATATCTGAACATCTCGCGCCTGCGCGGCAACTACAAGTTCGAGGAAGTGCGCCATCTGGTGAAGTTCAAGCCCAAGGTGCATTACCGCAAGTACGAGACCGGTCGTGCGCGGCCAGACGGCCAGCCTGGCTTCATCACTCCAACGGGACGTATCGAACTGTACTCGCTCCAATACGAGGCGAACGGCGAAGATCCATTGCCTTACTACCTGGAGCCGGCATTTAGCGCCATTTCGAAGCCAGAAGAGGCGAAGAAGTATCCGTTCACGCTTATGACTGGTGCTCGCGAGTATGCGTCGTTCCATAGCGAGCATCGCCAAATTCCCCGCTTGCGCGAGCTTTGCCCGAATCCGCGCGTGGAGATCAATCCCGAAGACGCTCGCGAGCTCGGTGTCGAAGATGGCCAATGGGTGAGCATCGAGAACGAGTTCGGCTCCTCCAAGCATAAGGCCATGGTCACGAATCGGGTTCGCAAGGGTCAGGTCATGGCTCAGCACGGTTGGTGGTTCCCCGAGAAGGATGGCAGCGAGCCGAGCTTGTTCGGTGTTTGGGAGTCGAACATCAACACCCTGGTGCCGAACCATTACAACAACCCTCTGGGCTATTGCGCGCCCTACAAGTGCATGAACTGCAACATCGTCCCTCTGAGCGAGAACTACGATGTCGACATGGAATCCATGTGGGACGAGTTCGGAAAGCTGGTGTAACTATGCCTCAATACGCTCTTTTGATCGACTACGAATATTGCTCCGGCTGCCAATCGTGCGAAGTCGCATGCAAGGAGGAGCACGATTTCCCGGTAGGCGTTTGGGGCATTCGCGTATGGGAGGATGGCCCCTGGAAGAAGGATCCGGAAAGTGCGGATGACCAGGGAAGCGACTTCAATTGGAATAACGTTCCCGTCCCAACAGACCTGTGCGACCTATGCGCCGAGCGCATAGGGCAAGGACGCGACCCGTTTTGCGTGCATCACTGCCTGGCAGAGTGCATGAAGTTCGGCACGGTGGAAGAAATGGCCCAAGAGATGGCCAAGAAGCCAAAGCAGGTCATGTTCGTTCCGTGCAACTAGGTAACCTTGGGATCCGGCGTGATGATCGTGCGCCGGATCCCCATCGATTCGCACAGCTCCCAAAGCATCGAGTGCGGGCAATGGGGAAAGTGGGGCAAGCGAGCCATGTGCTGGGGTTGCAAGCCAACATGCGGCAATTGCAAGCCGCCCTTGCATTTCTATGTGCAATGCCCTTCGTGCGGCCATCCTCATAAGGTCACGCGCGAGGATTACCTGTGCTTGATGGGCTATCCGCACAAGCGTACCGCAGAAGAGCGGGCTCGGACATCCGAGCAGGTTGAGCAGAGCTTCGCTTGCACGCAGTGCGGAAGCAGCGTTGCTGGCGAGGCAAAGGGATCCATCGAGCCGAAACCTTGTGCCAAATCGAATATCATATGCGGCTATCCGTGCGGGCAACGCGATTCGAAGCAAGGAGCAGAGGGAAAGCGGTGCGAGAAGATGGTTCCTTTGAGAAGGCTTGGCAGCATCGAGCCTTGATACGCATCAAATGGCAATTTGCATGGCTTCCCGTTAGGTACCGAGGGCATGAGAGCTAGTGAACAGGGGAGGGTTTGCTATGTCTCAAAGAGCTAAGAGGCTCATATGCCTTGGCATTCCGCTTACTACGCTCATCGGCATCATCGCCTGCTTCGGCGACGATGCGGTTGGAGCGAGCATCAATCCGGCTTTGGCTTCCATCGGCCAAGCGTTTCCCGATATCCCATACTCGCAGATACTGTGGCTTTATTCGCTTCCCAAGATAGTCATCGTGCCTCTAACGCTTGCCGCTGGACTTGTTACGGGGAGGTACGTGTCATATCGCACGGCTGCAATCGTCGGCTTTGGGTTGATAGCCGTGGGAGGAATGCTGCCCGCGTTTTTGGATGATTTCTGGCTCATCTTGGGGTCGCGCTTCATCTTGGGGATAGGTTTGGCTATTCAAGCGCCTATCGGACCTGCGCTCGTGCTCCAGTATTTCCCCGACAACGAGAGGCGTGCCACCGTGCTGGGCATAGGCCACGGTTTCATAAACTTGTATGGCGTAGTTACTAACCTTTTGGTAGGGGGTCTTTGCGATATCGACTGGCACTTTGCGTTCTTCTCGTATGGCACCATCTTCGTCTTGCTCGTATTGGCGGTTCTCTTTGTGAAGGAGCCACCTGCACTTGGGACGACGTCGCTGAGCGCTTCCGAGGTCATCGCCGAGGGAACGCGCAAGGACAAAGAGCAAGGGATGCTCGGTGCCCCGATTGAGGCTGCGCAGATATCTGCTCGAAGGGAAGAGGAGAGCTTAGAGCAGGTGAACGTGTGGAAGGCTGCTCCCAAGGTGGTTTATGTGCTGGTAGTGGTGTACTGCCTCACCCTCTGCGTGTGGGGCGTGGCGGGGTTGAACCTATCGGCAGTCATGCAGGAGCGCGGTTTCGGAACGGCTTCGACGGCAGGCCTCGTGATCTCGCTCATCAATCTATCAGGCGTCATATCAGGCGTGCTGTATGGACTGCTCGCAAAGGGTCTCAAGAATTACGTCATGCCATTCGGATATTTTCTCATGGGGGGGGGTTCATCGTATATTGCGTTTCTGGAAGCGTATGGATCCTCGCGCTGGGCGTGTTCCTAGCAGGAATGGCTAACACCATCATCATGACCACCTTCGAGGCTGCCGTGGGTGCTCGCTGTAGCACGGCGCTCATATCGTTTGGCATGTCGCTTTGCATGGTGGCAAGTCAGCTTTCGGGATTCCTGACCCCATTCTATGAATCGTTCATCATGGACTTCCTCGGATTTGCCTCCTATACGGCGCCCGTTGCGGTGTCTGCGATGCTTTTGATTGCTGGCGGTGTGGTCATGCTGGTTGTCACTGCCGTTTCGAGCAAGGGAAAGCATAGGCTCTCGAAAGCCTGATGCTGCATGCAGCAGGGATGTGTGCTCATGGCCTGTCCTACCCTCCGCAGGCCATGAGCACATGTTTCTGCTCTAATCGATAGGGATGAAGGCGATGGGCAAGGTTCGGCTTCTGCTGCTAATAACTCTGCTTTCGATGTGCGTTCCGTTTTCAATGGACATTTACATGCCAGCGCTTCCGGCAATGGTGGTGGAGCTTGAGACCTCGGAGATGATGCTGAATTCCACTATTTACCTGTTCCAGCTCTTCATGGCCGTGGGAATGATCTTCTTGGGGCCAATGAGCGACAAGTATGGTCGCAAGAAGATGCTCGTTCCCGCAGCGGCTATCTACATCATCATGAGCATTTGCTGCGCCTTGGCTCCGAGCGTCGAGGTGCTCGTGGCTTGTCGCATGGTGCAGGCGCTCGGCGTTGGAGCCATGATGACGCTTTGCACGGCTATCATCGACGATGTGAGCGAAGGAGGCTCACGCGAGAAGATGCTCGGGTTGAACCAAGCCATGTCGCTCATAGCTCCCGCTGTTGCGCCATTGCTCGGAGCTGCCATCTTGACAGTTTTCTCGTGGCGGGCAACATTCGTAGCGCTTGCAATTTTCGGCTTGGCAGTTATCGTGCTCGCAGCCAGCCAAAGAGAGACGCTTCCTCTCGATGCGCGTACCGACTACCCAGCGCTTGGTACGCTGAGGAATCTCGGGCAGTTCTTTCGTGACAGAAGCTACATGACTCTTCTCGTTGTGACCACCATTCCCCCGATTGGCTATATGGTGTTCCTCATGGCATCGTCGTATCTCTATCAGCTTCAGTTTGGCCTGTCTCAAGTTGAGTACAGCTTCTTTTACTCGGCGAATTCTTGCTTGGCCATCGTTGCAGCACTCCTATATCCTGCCATACGGGCGCGATTGTCCACGCGCGCGTTCATGACATCCATACTCTGCATTCTTTTGGCTTCTGGACTGCTTGAGTTGTTGTTCGGAGCGCGAGGTCCAGTTGCCTTCATGATTTGCATGTTGCCGACGGCCTTTGCGGCGATATCTTTGAAGCCGCTCATAATCTCCATGCTTCTTCAGCAAACGACACGCGATGTTGGGGCATCGACGGCAGCCCTCAATTTCGTTGCTACCATCTCGAACATGATTGGCTTCATCTTGGGATCCGTGGCTTGGGGCAATTGGGCTTTGGCTGTGGGTTCCATCATGGTAATCGTGTGCTCAGTCGGCTTGATCGGCTGGTGCAGCATCTTGCATTCGAAAAAGCTGCATATCGTCTCTTTGGATGAGTGAGGCTTTGCCGATGCTCTGGTGGCGCCTGCTACGCGTGCAATTGGGTTAGTACGCGCCAAGGGCAGCGGCCACCTTTGCTGCGGCATCGCTGATGGAAAGCCCGTCTACATCCACCACCACATCGGCGAACTGCTCGTAAAGAGGGCAGCGCTCCTCGTAGAGGCCCAGAAGCCCTGCTTGTTCACCATGTTCTCCGCTGCGCATCACCACGCCGCGTTCGCCCAGATCTCCTAGACGCGTTTCGAGCGACTCGAGCGAAACGCGCAAGTACACCACTGGTCCAAGCGCGGCCAAATGCTGCATAGCACCTGCTGAATACACGGCGCTGCCGCCTGTGGCTATGATGCTATCGCGCGCCTCGATGCTCGCAAGCACGTCGCCTTCGGCAGCTATGAAGCCCTCGATGCCGCGCTGGTCGATGAGCCTTTGAAGCGTTTGGCCGAAATGCTGCTGTATGACCAAATCGCAGTCGACGAAGCCCTTGTTCAGCATCTTCGCCAAAACAACGCCCAGCGTGGATTTTCCCGCACCCGGCATGCCAATCAGCACAATGCACCCGGCATCGCTAGCGCTCATCGTCATCGCACGTCTCGTCTTCCTCGGCGCTTATGGAATCGAATGGAGCTTCGGTTTCCGATGCAGTATTGTCAGTTTTGCGTTCCGTTGTTGCGGGCGCGGGCACGGACGCAGGTGTATCCGCAGGCGCACTTGCGTCTGAGCCTGCAGCCTCAAGCGCATCTACATCTTCGTCTTCCTCGGCCTCTGGCGTCTTTGGGAAGAAGAGCGCTACTACGGCCATGACGGCGGCCAAGGCGAGCATCAGCCGCTCGCTTACTGGCTCCCAGAAGAACAAGCTCACAGTAAGGCCCAGGCACAGAAGCACTACTGCTATGCGTATGAGCAATCGTCGCGAACGTGCGGAAAAGCCCAGACGCAGCACGCCCACCAGGCCTACCAGCAACACCATGGCTGCCAAGCTGAGGTAAAGGATGCGCACCATGAAATCCCAGTTCTGTCCGCGCGTGCCCGAGTCCACCCATTCGCTTTCCTGTTGGAGGATCTCGGCCTTCTGTGTTTCGGTGAAAAGGCAATGCGATTTCGGGTACATCGCATTCATCCAGCTGGCAGGGAAGATCACATGCGCATCGGCTTGACGCCCCGCTTCCAGCAAATCGAAATGATACAGCACGGTGCCGTTCTCGTTCACTTCGAACCAGCCGCTATCGGGGGCATGGCCCCACGCGTACACATCTTCGCCCTCATGCGCCACCGCGCCCTCGGGCATGGGCAGCTTCAAGTCCAGCGTGACGTCTTGCATGTCTACCGGATAGCTGGAATGGGCGTAGCGCCAGTGGAAATCGGCTATGTCGCGATACACGTTCACGCCGTTGTATACCAGGTAGTCGACGCGAATCTGGTAGCGCCCGGCTGCGGTGGGGAACCAGCAGCGAATCATGCCGTCGGAAATGCTGTAGGAATACCACGGCTGTGGACTTGCTTCGCGCAGCTCCAAAGCCACCGTGTCGCCGGGGCTTCGGCCTTGCTTCGTCTTGTCCACATCGATCATCTGAAGGCGCGTCCACCCAGCCAGTTGCGCACCGCCGTCATCGACGGGCGCCACCCAAACGCGCTCGATCTTGATGGATTCGTTGGTGGCAGGCACGCCCAGGTACCATATGCAGCCCTCGTTAGCGCCTTCGAAGTGCAGAACCTGACGGCTTTCCACTGCCAAGGTGGCGTTGGGGTGAATCTCAATGCTGGTATAGAGCTCTTCGCACGTATAGCGCGGCGCAGCATGGGCGACGAGCGGGCCAGCAAACAGGGAAAGCGCGAAGGCCAGAAGCATGCATGCCCAAGCCCATGCCGTCAGCGATGCGGAGAGGAAGCGCATATGTGCAGGCTGAGCCTGAGAGAATCGAAGCACGCGAGCTCTCCCCTGAGGCAATCGGGCAGTGAAGGTGGCGGAGGAAGTAGGATTCGAACCCACGGTACCTTTCGGCACAACAGTTTTCAAGACTGCCGCCTTCAACCACTCGGCCATTCCTCCGCACATGCAATCTGCGATTAGCATGCTTCCGGCTTGCGTTGCTGCTGCTCGGCAAGGCTGCAAGCACCCCAATCGGCACTGAACAGTATAAATGATTGGTGAACGGTGCCAAGGGCAATCGGCGGGGCTGGCGAAATCATCTAATATGATGATATGGATAGAGATGCGACAGACGAAGGTTATCTGCAAGAGGCGCTTGCCGAAGCACATGCTGCGGCCGGGCGGGGCGAAGTGCCCATTGGCGCCGTGGTGGTCTACGAGCCCGTCGATCCCGCAACGCGCAAGCCCCTGGCACCCCCGCGCATCATAGCCCGAAGCGGCAACAGGCGCGAGGAGTTGCAAGATCCAGCTGGTCATGCAGAGTTTTTGGCCCTGCAGCTTGCTGCGCGCGAGCTCGGCAGCTGGCGGCTTTCGGACTGCACCGTGTATGTGACCTTGGAACCTTGCATCATGTGCGCAGGGCTGATGCATCAAGCCCGCGTGCGCCGCTGCGTCTACGGAGCTTCCGACCCGAAGGCCGGTGCCCTGGGAACGCTCTATCGCATTCACGAGGACACGCGCCTTAACCACACGTTCTCGGTCACGTCGGGCGTTCGTGAAAGCGAATGCGCCGAGGTGCTGCGTGATTTCTTCGCTGTCCGCCGCAATCGCAGCAAGGGAGGGGAGGCTCAGTGACGGCCACCGCTTTCGCCAGCCAAAGCGCGCAACGCAAGACTATCGCTGCCGATGCGCTCGCTTTGCAAGAGCGTGACCAGTTTCGCGCCGATGGCTGGCTCAAAGTTATTGCTCCAGCCAAGGTGAACCTATTCCTTGGAATCGGCGCGCGACGCCCCGATGGCTACCATGAGGCGCATACGGTGATGCATGCCTTGGCTTTGCACGACATTCTCTATCTGCGTCGTAAGACGCCGCTCGATGAAACCTATGCGTCGGGCGAGCCTGAGGTGCAACTGGTCTCGTGCATGGACGTGGAGGCTCCTGCCATCTCTTCGGCCGACAACCTCGCCTTTAAGGCTATCAAGCGCTTGGAGGCCGAACTTCAAGATGCATCGCTCGCTGTTGCCGCAAGCGAAACGGGGACGTTCGGAGACGAAGCTGGGGCATTCGGCGATCTTGTGCTGCGCATCGAGAAGCGCATTCCTTTCCAAGGGGGTCTTGGCGGTGCCTCGGCCGATGCCGCCGCTGCCTTGGTGGGCGCTGCGGCCATGAACGGCATTGCGCCCGACCACCCGGCGCTCGAGCGTGCTGCACGCAGCTTGGGCGCCGACATATGCTTTTTCCTGCGCGGCGGCTGCGCTTATCTGGAGGGCACGGGAGACATGTTCGTGCATGCGCTTCAGCCAGGCAAAAGCGCCCTTGTGCTCATCAAGCCTGCGGGGGGCGTGTCTACGGCAGCAGCCTATCGCGCCTTCGACGAGCATCCGCTGCCCATCGACCCAGCTTTGCTTGCGCGCGCATCGTCGGCCACCGTGGCTGCCGATGTGCCTCTCTTCAACAACTTGGCGCCTGCTGCGGAATCGCTTATGCCCGAGCTCAACGCCGTGCACAACTGGGCTTTAGCGCGTCCGGGCGTTACGGGTGCGCAATTGTGCGGCAGTGGTGCGACTACCTTCGCTCTTTGCGAAGATGCGGCCTCGGCGTTCAAGCTGGTGGCCGATGCTCGCCAACAGGGCCTTTGGGCGCATGCGACCAGTCTCTGCGCGCTTTCGGTCGCTGCTGTGGGAAATGCCGGGGCAGCTTGCGCTGTTGGCAGCGGTGCGCCCGACTGCTAGGATGGTTCCATGATTCGCCTCTATCGCATACTGCCCTTGCTCATCGCGCTTGCTGTCATTGCGGTGGCGATGTATCTCATCATGTCGTTTCGCTATTCATCCGATCGCGCCAAGGCTACCCTCGTCAAGGCGTTCTTTTGGATCTTCGTAGTGCTCTCAATCGTGTTCGCCGTGATAACCGCCTATGCGCTCTTCGACCAGAACATGGCAGTAACCGAGCTTTTCGGCAGCTGCTTGGCCGTGTGCGTGATAGGGCTTGGCGTCACGCTGATTTGCCGCGCGGTGTTCCGTCGGCATCACCCGCATTACGGTACCGACAAGACCACGACGGCCACATTCGTGCACGAGTCGTTGGGAACCAAGTTCGGCAAGGCATTCGCCAAGGCTTTTGGCGAGGCGTTGAAGGATGTTTTCAAGCCGGGTTCGAAGCGGTAGCCGCTCAAGCCATCGTGCGATGCGGCCGCTAGCTGCCAAACGGGAAGCGATGCCGTCTTCTTGGCCTTGGGGGGGGGTTAACTTAAGCGTTTGACGAGGAGTTTTACAGGCGATTCTCCTTTGCGGTCAAAGGGAGGCGTCGCTGCATTGTATAATCTTCCGAACAACCCTCTTCAGAGAAGGCACGCTGCACAATATGGAAACATTCTTCAGTGAGTTTCATAGCGATATAAGTCAGATGCCCGTAACCCTCGAAGATTATCCGCACCTCACTGTTTCCATGATTGTTGACGAGCTCACAAGGCTTGGGGCGCAGATTCTTCACGAGGCTTCGAAGCCTCGCCGCACGTTTCGTTGGTATAAGCGCGCCTTGCGACCGACTGATGACACCCTTTCCGAATCTGTTTCAAGTGATTCCTTCATAGAAGAAGGCGAAAGCGAAGGCACGGATGCTAGCGATGGCGAAGGCAAGAAGCGCCTGTTCGGCGTGAAGGAGATTCTTTACATCTGCACGGCTCGAACGGCACCCCTTCTCTTCAAACGCCATAAGCATGCCTACGCGCTGGTGATAGTCAAGCCCGATACCGACCTTACGCCGCTTGCCAGCTACATGTCGCGGTGCTTGATTGTTTCGGCCAGCGAGAATGCGTCGCCCGACATAATCGACCAAGGAGTGAAGTCGCTGTTCACGCGCATGCTCATTTGGGAGTGCGCGCTGGAGTCAATCACGCTCAAAGATGGCGAGCTGACCGACATGCTGGAAGTGAGCAAGCCCATCATCGGCAACTACATCTTCGCTTCGGACCTCGATGGCAACGTCATCGCGTGCATGCCCGGCATGGAACCGCCCGACGACCTCCATCGTCACATCATCAGCAGCAAGACGCTCGATGCTCAAGTTATGAAGACCTTGCGTCCCAAAGCGCCTCAAGGAGAGCTTTGCACCTTCCAGCCTTCGGGCCCCAGCTTGTATACGCAGATCTCCTACCCGGTATATGTTGAATGTTCCTACACGGGCTCGCTTTCAATGACGTGCAACAACCGTGTCGATACGAAGGGCCTGCGCGACCAGTTCAAGATTCTCTGCGACTGCTGCATGCCGTTTTTTAGGCGCATATGGGTAAACCAGGTAACGGCCAGCACGCCCTCCATCTTCTTCTTCAACCGGCTGCTGACTAACGACATTCCCGACGAAACGTATCTGGAGACGCAGAAAGAGAGCCTGGGCCTTTCCACGATGAATCGCTTCAAGCTGGTGCTGCTCGACATCGACGTCAACTTCGACGTTGCACGCTCTAAGCGCGTGAGCGCAACGGCATCCAAGCTCAACAACAAGAAGGTGCACATATTCCCCTATCAGGGCAAGCTGCTGATGCTGATGTATGGGAGCATTAGCGACGATTTGCTCGCGCATGCCACGGTGATGCGCGTGATAACCCAAACAATCTACGAGCCGTTCGGGGTTCCCGGGTGCATCTCGTCAGTGTTCTACAACATCACCGACCTCGATCTGGCTTATCAGCAAACGCTCGTAGCCTACCAGTATCGCCCTGCCATCATGCGCGCACGGTTCGCCGATGACGAATTCAATACCGAGGCGCTCGTTACCTTCGAAGCCGCCCTTATGTATTACCTCATCGACAATCACAGCCACGACGAGCGCTTCTTGGAATTCGCTTTCTCATCGTCGGTAATCAGCACGCTTTATAACGAAGATTTGGAGAGTGGGACCAATCATCTGTCTATCCTGTGGTGCTATCTCTACAACGAGCGCAACGCCACTGCGGTCGCCGACCATCTGCACATGCATCGCAATACGGTGCTCTACAACATACAGAAGATCGAGCAGCGGTTTGGCCTGAGCCTTGATGACAAGACGGTGCGCGATTGGATGCTGCTATGCTTCCGCTACCTCATCGTGAACACGGATTCCCGCATCTTCGACAACTCCTTCGTCATCGACGAGCCGATTAACTCTGACAAGCCCATAATCTCGCAACATCCGAAGAGAACAGCAAGGGCAATGCAGGCGAAGTCGGCGCATGGGCGTTCGCAAGACGCCGAGGAGCCGAAGCCTCCTAAACGGCGAAAGACGCGAAAGCGCGAGGGAGCGCAAGCTTAGAGCATCTTTGGCATGTGGCGTTTGGGAAGACAGGGGGACGTGTGCTTTGCCCACGAAAATCAGTGAACAAAGCACACGTCCCCCTGTCTTCCGCACGGGCGCTTTTCGGGAATGTGCGCAGGCTGCGAAGACGGAGAGCGAAAACAACCCGAGCGTGACAAACCGGGTATCAGCTTGCTTGCTGGCGTTAAGTCGGGTAACATGCATTTTTGCTGCGGAGGAGTGACCGAGAGGCCGAAGGTGCTCGCCTGCTAAGTGAGTAACGGACACAATCCGTTCTAGGGTTCGAATCCCTACTCCTCCGCCATTATTTCCCCAGTTCAGAGGCTTGTAAAATCCAAGAACAGCCAAAGTGGTGCACAAGTGGTGCACGGAATACAAGAACGCGCCCCGGCCAAGGGCCAGGGCGCTGCATCGTTCGCTTTGTGATGGATGTCTTTAGGCGGCCATGCGGAAGCACTCGCCATCGTCATGCCAGCCTTTCGCAACGTTCTCGACAAGCTCTTTCGAGCCAGCCTTGACGTAGATGTAGTCATCCTCCCACTTGTTGTACAGGCGGTGATAGACCATGCCACCAGTTGCAAACCCGAAGAACGGAACGCCCTCGTACACCCAGCCCTCGTTGCCGGGGGTCATGTCCTGGAGCGCCTTGGCCTCGTCGTAGGAAGCCGTTAGCAGGTGCCGCCCGGTGTAGGTGTTGTACATGCGGTAGATTGCCACGGTGCCGCCCGGCGGAGCGACGAACGCCCTGCCATGGTCTTCCCATCCGGCCTTTAGCAGCTTCTGCTTCTCGGCGGACTCGACCACGTAGTGGTGGTAGTGGTCCCACTTGTTCCACAGGCAGATCGCATCTCCACCGTTGTTCTTAACGGGCTTCAAGTCGTCCTCCTTCTTTCCTGCGAGGCGCGCGTTCACCTCGCTTGCCAGCTTTCCCATGCGGGACTTGAGATAGGGGCCAGGGCACGCCGTGGGGGCGAACATGTAGTGGCAGGTGAGCGAGCCGGATGCATCCCCTGTCCATGACAGCCACTTGATGCCGTTGCGCTGGCAGATGTCCACGCAGAGGGCCACCAGGCTATTCCACGCGGCATCGGAGATGGGCCAATCTCCTCCAACGGAGCTGTTAGACACCTCGATGGTCACGGCCTGCTGGTCGTTCTCGGGGCTGCTCGATGCCCACGAGCGCCTGTCCTCGGGCACGTAGAGGGCGATGCGGCCATCGTTGCCTATGCCGTAGTTGGATGATGCCTGCCTTGCCGGGTTGGCGAACACGCGCCCGCACGTCTCAACGTCGAGCACGCCTGCCATATGGTGCGGCGTGATCTTGGTGATGGGCTTGTAGCGCGGCGAGCTGTTGGGGCTTATGGCCGTGTAGCTAATCAGAGGGCTGTTGCTCATCGTCTTCCCCCTTGCCGTCGGAGAGCTCCTGGAACGTCTCGGGCGCTACCTCCTCGCCATCCGTTAGCTCGATGTCGAACTCGCTAGTCATCAGTGCCACCTGCCTTGATGTCGGCGTTTCCCTTGCCGATCTCGGCTTGGATTGGCGATAGCACGGCCATTGCCAGTGGCACAACCGCCATGTTGACCCACTCAGGCGCTCCCGAGATGGACGTGAGGCATCCGATGCCCACGCCTATGACTCCCTGCGCGATGGTGCGCTGAAGACGAGCTGACGGCGCGGGGTCTGCGCACCAATCAACGAACCTCTGCGTGATGGACTTCTTCTCTGTCATGATCTTTCCTTTCTCCCTTGGCTTGTCATTCGTCGCCATCGATGGGGATTGCCTCGCCGCCTACTGGCATAGCGTTGGCCTTCTTCACGACAGCGTGGATGTAGTGGTTCCCGCCAAGCGCGAAGTAGCTATCGGCGAGGCGGTTCATCGTGTCCAGCTCCATGTGCGTGATGTAGCCGCGCTCCTTGGCCCGCTCGTAGATGCGCACGATCTGCGCCTTGAGCTGGTTGCGCTGCGATTCCATGAGGATTCCGTGCTCGACTATCAGCTGGGCCAGGTCAGCCTTTGCCGACATGAGCTCCTTGTGCTCTTTGCGCCACTTGCGCGTCTGGATGATGAATCCTGACACAAGGCCAATGAGGCCGCCTAGGGCCATCATCAGGATGCCCGATATGATGCTCGGTATCGCGTTAGCCAGTTGCTCCATTCGCCTAACTCCGTCGGTTCGCTTGTCGGAGAGAGGTTACGCAGCGTGTCGCTTGGTGCTAGGCCGTCCGCTTCCACATATTCACGACCTCGTAGGGTGGCATGTTGTTGTGAGCCTCGTCGTTTCCGAGGTAATCAGTCCACATCGCGGTTCCACCAGTCGTGCATGCGCCGCCACCCACGGTGCCCGTGCGCCCGATGTATGTGTCGTTCCAGTTTGCGCCGTTCGCGACGCCCTTGACCTCATGGCTCGAAGAGCCTATGACCATGATGTTGCCTCCGTTTGCGCTGGAGTGCGAGTGGTTCGGGACAGAATGCGTATGGCTGGCAATATAGTGCCTATGGTTCGGTATTTCGTTCCTGGACAGCTTGTGGGTCTCTTCGCCTCCAATAAGGCCAATCGTATGCGCGGCGGAGCTTCCCAGAAGGAACCTCCCCTCCATCTTGGCCCAGGTGGTTCCCTCGTAGATGTCGTTCGGGTCTTCGCTGGTGGTCATCTGCAGAACCGAACCGACAGGGAACGGGCAGAACGACGTGTATGGATGGAGCACGGTCATGAGGTTGGTTGGCGTTTGGGGGCTTACGCCGTCGATGAGCACGGAGCATATGGGGTGGTCGGTTGTCGTGTAGCCGTCGGAGAGGTCGTCGTCTATGTAATCGGGAACCGTCGGCGTCCCGGTAGTCTCCTCGCCCTGTATCACCACCAGCTCGCAGCCTTCGCTCGGCGATGTGGTGATTCGGGCAACCACGAGGTCGATGCGCTTCTTCCCAGGGGTACCGTTCTCTATGGTCAGGTCTTCGTAGTCCTCGTCTATCGTCCAGTGGTAGCCGTTGCAGATGGCATCCCCGCCCATGATGCGCAGCGTGTTCGCGTTGACGATGGAGGCGGCGAATCTGCCGCGCACGTCGAGGGCGTGCTTGCCGCCTCCAGCTATGCCCGCCTGGTAGTGCGCTTCCTGTCTGCTCGTCACGTGGGGCTCTCCCCACGATGCGGTAACCAGTTCTGCCATGATTACTCCTAATCGTCCATGAACTTCTGCGTCTCTTCGCGCTGGTCGTAGGAGATGGATTCCCACTTCTTCCAGCATTCCTCGCACAGGGTCGATTTCCGCTGCACTCCGTTCACGTCAACCCAGACCACCACATGCCAGTCGCCGACCCTCTTGTCCTCGTCGCGCATGTACTCGACCGGCTTCTTCCCATCTGCGTGGTCTTCGTCCCTCCGGTCGCATGCGTAACGCTTGTATCCCTCTTCGATCATGAGACCTCCTGGGCCGTCTTCGTCTCGAATGCGATCTGGTCTGAGCTGACCGTCGCTATCTTTTGAGCAACCGATGTCACCACCGTGACGCCATGCTCTAGGCTCGTGCCGCCGACTATATCGTCTATGTCGTAGGTTCCCTCGTCTGCTCCCACGAGGGCGCAGCTGCTCATGGCTTCCTGCAGCTCCTTGAGGTGCTCGATGCCCGACTCCTCAAGGTCGGCTGCGTCGGATGAGCTGTTCTCGAAAGCCTCCTCGCGGTGGTGCATGCCGAATATGGTCTGGGTCTTCGAGATGTTCCCCTCGGCATCCGCGTAGAGGTCTAGGGTCGTCCTGGATGCGCCTTCCCCTATGCCCAGGCAATGGAGATGGTTCACCGGACGCGTCTGCCTGATCACGAAGTCGGCACGCTCCCCGTCGAGGCCGTCTTTCGTGTGGTCTGCCCGCTCGATGGCGCTGAGCACCGCCTTTCTCTCTGCCGAGCTGTACTCGATGCGGAGCTTGGCGCCTGCGCTCTTGAGCATCTCCCGGATGCCCGTGTAGGCATCCATCTGCGTCGAGATGCGCGAGAAGCTGTAGTTCGATACGGAAAAGCCGCTCGGTGCGCTCGACGCCATCATCCGCTCGGACAGGCCTATTCGCTCGATCAGGGACTGCAGCACGGCGTTGAGCTCGCCGGATACGGTATGGTAGGTGCTCCCAGCATCTGGCTTCACGAGCTGCGCAGCGAGAAGGCCATGCCATGTGGGGCCCGAGATGGTGACGAACTCCTGCGAGGTGTCTATCTCCATGGCGTCCACCATGCCGCCGTACTCAGTCCCGTCGATCATCACGTAGTAGCCGCGCCCGATGCCGTAGCTGCTCGGTATCGATAGCTGGAAGGTGTTCTCGGTGCCGATGGTGAAGTCGCCCGATACCTTGTCGATGAAGCCGATCTCCCTGCCGTAGGGGTCTGCGTACGTGATGCCTACCATGGTGTCGGCCTCTCCTCGTAGAGGGCAACCTCTATGCTCTGCGAGCCGCCCCATGACGCTTGCGACTTGCCGACTGGTATCTCTTCGAACGGGCGCGCCCCAGGCTCGGACACGCGCTTGTCGAACAAGCTCACCTCGGTGCCGTTCCTGTTTCGTAAGATTACGTCGCGCTTGCCGAACCCCTTGATGGTGAGCAGTTGACCGCGCTCGATCGTGCAATCTACCTGATAGCGGTTGCCAGCGATGATCACGTAGGGCGTGACGCAGGGGCCCACGAAGGTGATGTCGCATTTCGCAGGGAGCATGAACGGGTTGTTGAGCGTCATGCTCGCACCCGTGCTGTGGAGGTAGTCGAAGGGGAAGTCGTGAGGGTAGTCCAGGCCGTCGGCCTCGGGCTCGCTCGCGGAGTCGAGCGTTATCGACTTGCGCCGAACCCACACGGGAGCGTCGGTCACGATCGACAGGGTTGCTGCGTACATCTCCTCGAGCTGGTACCAGTCATGCGATGCCACGCCGTTGACGTAGCACTCCATGTAGCACTCCCCGGCGGTCAGCCTTCCGGGCTTTCCGACGATTCGGTCATACGACGTGATGTCGGCCAGTCGCCTGCGCTCGGATTCGGGGCCGCTCAGGTACGCCTCCAGCGAGTACGTCTTGATCTTGCTCTTGAACGAGAGGATCTTCCCGCCGATCGTGTCGTAGTCGCTCTCGGAGTCGAAGAGGTCGGTATCCCCGAACCCCCACACTCCCTCCCCGAACGTTATGGATTCCCCGCGGCTGTTCGTGTAGGTTATCTTGTTGATCATAGGTAGCCCTCCGAGTCGCGCATCGCGCGGGCGAACTCGCGGTTGTTGAGCGCGAGCACGAACGGTGCTTGCGCGTATGCCTTGAGGTCGCGCCTGAGCGCCCTTATCTCCCTTGCAAGGTTCGCATCGCCCATGCCGCCAGCCTCCGTGATGGCTTCGCCCACATGCCGCATGGCGGTGCGGTTCGTGAGCGGAAGCACTGTCTCTCGGCCAGCCTCGCCGATGCCGATGATCCTCGCCGAGTTGAACTCGCCGCCCGTCGCATACCACTCGATTCCGAGGGATGGGATGGAGCCCTTGAGCAGGTCGCCTATCTGCCATCCCTCTGGCTGGATGCCGAAGTGGGGGAGCTTGATGTGCGGCAGCTCTATCTTGAAGTTGGAGAAGAACCCGCCGATCGCATCCACTATGCCCTTGATCGTGTTCTTCGCCGTCTCTATCGGCTTGGTGATGGCGTCCTTGATGGCGTTGAAGATGCTCCCCACGGTGCTCTTGAGCCCGTTGAACACGCCGGTGACGATCGAAGCCACCGTGTTCACGGCATTCGAGATGGCTGACCTTATGCCGTCGAATATGGCGGTGGCGATGCTGCGCATGCCCTCCAGGGCACCTTCCCAGTCCCCGGACATTATGGCGGTGACGGTCTTGATTATCCCCTCGATGACGCTCATCACGGTCTCGATTGTTATCTGTATCCCGTTGAAGATTCCGGTCACGTATGTTCCGATGGCGCCCCAAACGGTGTCCCACACCCCTTGGATTATCGGGAGAACCACGTCGAAGACGCCTTGGATGACGCTCATCCCTGCTTCCACGATGGGCTGCATGGCCTCCCATGCGGCTTGCAGCCTCACCTGCATCGACTCCCACATCGCCCCGAACCGCTCCTGGAGCGATGCCATCAGCTCCTGGATGGGCGCCACGATGTTCGACTGTATCCACTCTATGGCTGGAGTGAGTATCGCCTGTATGACGCTCACGGCGGTGCCTATCACGGTTCCGATCACGCTGAACGCCGTTGAAACAACATCGATCAGAACCGAGAACACCGGCACGACGTAGGTGGTGAAGAACTGGACGAGGCCGCGCAGCGGCTCCTGCAGGCCGTCGTATATCTTCAGCTTCAGCTCATCGAGGGCAGAGCCCATCGCTGCCATGTCGCCGCCCAGGTTGTCGGTCATCACGTCGGCCATCTCCTGGCCAGCACCGGCGCAGTTGTACAGCTCCTCGCGGAACGAGTCCATCTCGCCCGCACCGGCGTTGAGCATGAGGTTGAGGCCCTTGATCGAGTCTGCCGTGAACGTGGCTTGCAGGGCCGATGCCTTCTCGGCTTGGCCCATGCCGTTGGTTGCCGCCTCCACGTCATCGAGGATGTCCACGAAGTCGCGGTAGTTGCCCTGAGCGTCCATCACCGCGATGGCCTGGTCGCCGATGGCTATCGCGCCGTCCTGCATCTTCGCGGTCATGTCGCGCATGACGGCGTTGAGCGCGGAGCCAGCTTCGGAGCCCTTGAGGCCTTGGTTGGCCATCATCGATATGGCGGCGGAGGTGGTCTCGACGTCCATTCCGGCGGCGTTGCAGTTCGCCGAGCAGTTCTTGAAGGCCATGCCGAGGCCCTCGACGCTGGTGTTGGCGTTGGCCTGCGCATAAGCGAGAACGTCCACCATGCGGGTGGTCTCGTCTGCCGTCATGTTGAATGCCGATAGGTAGTCCGTGACCAGGTCGGAGGCTGCTGCCAAGTCCATCTCGCCAGCTTGCGCAAGGGTGAGCACGCTGCCGACGCCTGCTAGCATCTCCTGGGTGTCCCAGCCCGCAAGCGACATGTAGCCGAGGGCGTCTGCAGCATCCGACGCGCTGAAGGTCGTCGCCGCGCCCAGCTCTCGGGCCTTGGCCGAGAGCGCGTCCAGCTCGTCACCGGTAGCGCCGGATAGGGCGCTGACCTTGCTCATGGAGGTCTCGAATCCAGAGCCGACGTTCACGATGTCAGCCGCGAAGTCCTTCACGGCGGATATGCACATCTCGATGCCATGGGAGGCGAGGTTTCCGAAGGCTACCTGCAGCGAGCCCACCATGGGCACGGATGACTTGGAGGATTCGCCTATCTCCCTGGTCTTCTTGCCGTCTACCTTGCTCTCGGCAGCTCCCAGGTCGTCGAATGCCCTCTCAAGCTTCTCGACCTTGGTCACCGCCCCGTTGTCATCGAGCGTTACCTTGATCTTCACCTCGTTAGCCATGGCTCGCCGCCTTGGCTCTCGCCTTCGCGGCAGCGAAGGTGTCGGAGGCTGCGTCGTTGGCCGCCTTGACGGCATCGGGCTTCCTCGATTTCAGGGCGAAGTGCTCCTTGCGCGCCTTGATGGCGTCGCGCTCCTCCTTGTTGTACTTGGTGATCTTGGGAACCTTCGCGACCCGTGCGCTCACGGCCTCGCGAAACGGGGTCGATACGCCCGTTTCCATGAGAGATGCGAGCAATCCGATCAGCTCGGAGTATGGCAGGCAAGCCGCCTGCTCCCAGGTCATCGAATAGGCAGAGAGCAGAGATGCGCGAATCCTATCGGCGTCCTGCTCCCAGTCGAACACGGACTCCTCGACCCTTGACTGGTCGCCTGATATGTCGAGGCCATAGGCATCCCACACCAGGTCGATGAGCAGCTGCCCTGCATCATCGCCACCCACTTCGATCGCTCCCTGTGGGTCGGCGAACATCATGCGTGGGAGGAGGAATGCCTTCTCCTCAGGCTCTAGCTCCTCGTCGGCGAACAGCTCGAAGACGAGCAGGGCGGTGCGGGCGCTGTCGCGCACCCACACCTCGCAGCCGCGCCATTCGTAGGCGCTGACCGCGTTGCCAGCCTCGTCGGTTCTATGCCCCTGCTGTGAGAGAGATAGTCTGCGCATCTTGCTGCCCTTGCAGGTAATGCGCAGACTTGTCCTTGAACCTCTTCGTGCGCGCCTTCACGGCGTCGCTTCGCTCGCCTATGACCTCGGACACCTCAAGGAACACCTCGGTGATGATTGGGAGCGCATCAACGGCATCCTCGCATCCCGCGGCCTCCAGTATCGTCTCGAACGAGCCCTTGCCGATGGCGATTTCGAGCGCGCTTGCAACCTGGTCGGCGCACACCTCGTTGGCACGACTGATCTCCTCGATGCTGTCGAGATTCTTGGCGATGTCCCCGAGCGCCGCCTTGGCTTTCTCTGAAGCCTCTGCGAGCTTGAGCAGGTTGCTCGTTGAGCAGTCTATCGACGCCTTCACGACCGTCACGTCATCGCCGCATTCGATCTCGATCTCCAACGGCTCCTTGTTCGACCTTGCTTTAACCTTTCGCATGAATCCACCTTTTCCCTCTTGCGCAGTAGAAAGGAAGGGGCCAGGGGTCTGCGCGTCCCCTGGCCCCATGGAGCATGTTCTCGGATGTGTCGCTTAGGATGATGCGACCGTCACCTTCACGACCGCGGACACCGAGGGCTTGGCCATGCACTTGACGGCGATGGTGGTCTCGCCCGCCTTGAGCCCCTTGACGTTGCCCAGGGCATCGACGCTGCAGATGTCCACGCCGTTGTCCGCTACCGCGTACCCGCAGAAGCCCGATGCGTCGGATGGCGTGACCGTCGGGTTGATGTTCGTCTTCGCGCCGACCGCGACGCTGATGTCCGAGACCGTGATCTCCTCGGGAAGGGCGGATGCCTCGCCATCCTCGATGATCACGGGATAGCCCTCCGCCTTGAACTCGCACTCGAATGCGGTGTTGTCGGCGGCTGCCCCGGTGGCGGAGCCTCCCTTGATGCCCGTGAGGATGCCGTCCCACTGCACGACCTCTCCATCGGGGTTCACCTGGCGCAGGTGTGTGCGGCGGTCGTTCCCGGCGCAGTACTTCTTCGAGACGATGTAGTCTTGGGCCTTGTCGCCATGTAGGCGGTCGCCCTTGATGGCGAACGACGTGTTGACAGCGGTGACCTGGGTGGATTCCACGCCTCCGTTGCTGTAGTAGTTCTTGGACACCGTGGTGTCCTCGCCATCGTCGGAAACCTCGGAGATGCCGGGGCCGAGGTATGCCCACTCGGGGTCGCCGGTGGGGTTCACGTCGATCAGGTATGCGTGCTGGTAGTTCAGCTCGTAGCCGATGTTCATCTATTCCTCCTTGTAGGTGATCGTTGCGTCGAAGCCGTAGACGAACGTCCCATCTGCCCATGTGAGCAGGGTTGGCTTCTCGGCGCTGTTCGTTTCGAGTTGGTAGGAGCCGTTTCGCGACTGCATCGCACCGGGTCGGCCGAACGCGGTCGATGCGCTCGTGGCTGCCTCGATGGCCTCGCCCTCGCTGACGCGCCTGAACAGGATGGTGAGCCTTACTGATTCTGTTCCTGTTCCGTCGAAGTAGCGTTTGACCGTCATGGGCACGCCGGATGTGACGACCGTGTACTCGCGGTGCTTGCAGGCATCCGGTAGGGAGAGGAACACGGGCGAGTTGCCGAGCTCTTCGAGGAGCGACTGCGCCGTCTTGAGTATGTCGATGCGCTTCTGCATCACTGCATCCTCTCTGCATAGAGCTCGCCGACGTACCTCTCCCATCCGGGCATGTCGTTCTTGCGCCATGGCTCGTCCCAGTGGTCGCAGGTGCCTGCCTTGCTATGCTCCATGGGCACCATGTACTGCCGCATCGCATATGGGGTGCTCCAGGTGACCTCTCCAGCCGCGAAGTTGGAGGAAAGCCGAGCCGAGTCGCGCAGGAATTCCTCTTGGACGGGCACGTACTGCCTCATCCCCTGTTCTGCCCGCATGGCGGCGAGCTCGGTTACCTCGCTATGGACGTGCTTGATGCTCTTGAGGCCGCTTATGTCGTAGGTGATGCTCATAGCTGAAGCTCCCAGTGATGCATGCGCCCGTTGGCCGTGTACGCGCTGCTCTTGAGCACGGCAGACTCCTCGCCGCCGTCGATGGATACGAGCGAGCCCGCTGGGACGTCGAAAGCGCCTTCTGTGTTCGCTGCATCCACGAACAAGGTTCCCTTCGGCGAGTCTTGGAGCTGGTAGCTTGATTGGGCTATCTGCCTCATGGGTTCGTAGTAGACGCCTTTGAGCACTACTGGCTCGGCGAACTTGCCGCCGAGACCGGTCGTGTCAACGGGCACGCGCACCTTGGCAGTGCTCTTCAGGAGGCTCTTCGGTATCAGCTGCATTCAGCACACCACGCCCTGGTATAGCAAGCTTGAGCCGAGCAGCTCGCGGCCTATGGCACGGCTCATGTCGGCATCGTAGCAGGATGACCCGCTTCCACCGGATATGGAGAAGGAGCCGAGCCTGACCGACGATCCTCCCTCGCCGATGCCCGCGCTCGCACCGTAGCGCGCATCCACGTCCACGGCCGCGCACACGGCATTGGCATAGGCTCTCGCGTCATCGTCGCCTTGCGGCTCGTTGAGCCCCACGATGGACTTGACGGCGGCGCGAGCCGCTCGGAGGGATGCGTTGAAGTCATCCTCCGAGAGCTCTCCGCCCCATCCTTGGTAGTCGGCGTATGCGACCTCGGGGGCCATCTACTCGGCCTCTTTCCGCGCGTTGTCCTTCGCCGCTTCCGGCTTCGGCTTCTGCTTCTCGCGGGGCTTCTCGGCGCCATCGTAGCGCACCATGCGCGTCATGCCATTGCGGGATGTTCCCTTCACGGTTCCCATGGTCACTCCTTGTCGGACTTGTCAGGCTCGGTCTTGTCGGCCTTGCCCTCCTTGTCGGACTTGTCAGGCTCGGTCTTGTCGGCCTTGCGCCTGGTTTTCTTCTGCTCTTCCTTGACGAGCAATCCGTAGGTTCTCATCGGTGACCTCCTATTGATGGCTCAGGTAGATGCCTGCGCGCTTGTTCTCGTAGCCATCTACGATGCCGTACTTGCGGTACTTCACGATGGATGCATCTGCATCGGGGTTCATGTCGGGCGAGATGACCGTGGGGCCAGCAACATGACGGTCGAACTTGATGATCGCGGGCTTGTGCACGATCAGGAAGTTGATCGGCTTGGCTACGCCAACCTTCTCGTAGTAGTTGGCGATGTCTGCCTTGGCCGGGCTCGTGACCTTCGTGTAGGTCTCGCCGGACTTGGTGTAGTAGTCCTTGCCGCTGGCTATGTCGGTGTCGGTCGTCTTGGCGTATCCGCCCTCGGAGGGCTTCCAACCGCCGCTGATCTCGTCATCGGTGCGCCCGCTGAGCAGGTCGATGGCGGTGTAGAAGCGGCCGCGCGGAACCTTGACGATGCCAGCGAACCCATCGAGCGCCTCGCGGCTCTTGGTGGTGTCGAGCGCCTTGACGGACTTGATGAGCGTCGGCGTGGTGAACAGGAAGCGGTTCTCCTCGGGCACCTCGTCCTCGTCCATCGCAGTGGAGGCGGTGAGGATGGCATCCAGGAACTGGGAGCCGTTGGCGATGGTGGCGGTGTCGGTGGAGATTCCGGAAAGCGCCGCGATCTTCGCGAAGGTGAACGCGTCGCCCTCGGGGGCCACGTGATCGCGCAACAGCGTGTTCGCCGCCTGGCCGAATGCCAGGTCGAAGGATTCCTGGTTGTCCATCTCGTCAACCATGATCTTCGTGCCACGGTCGTAGTCCGCCTCGACCGTCTTCCATTCGAGGGATACGCCGCTGTTTTTGGCATAGCCGCCGTTGCGGTCGTAGTCGCCCAGGCCTCCCACTTCGAGTTGCGGATAGCAGAACTCGTGCACGTTGTTCGATGGGCGAAGCTGTGAAGGCTCGCTCGTCAGAACAGAGGTGACGGACGCTTGGCGGTACGCCTCGTCGAGGATGGTCTGGATGCCCTGGGGGAGGGTGATCTGATTCGGCATTTCTCTACTCCTTGTCGGTGTCTAGCCCCATGAGCTTGCGCATGTTCTTGGTGCGCTCGTCTTCGGGGTTGGGGGTTCCCTTGGGCTTGCCCCCTGTGCTCTTGGAATTGTCGGAAGATGCGAACAGGTACGGAGCTGCCTCCTTCAGCTTGGCGATGTCGCCGTCGAACTCTGCGAGGCGAGCAGATGCCGCGACGGTGTCGATGCAGCCCGCATCCTTGAGCGCCTTGTCGGACTTCTCGGCTTCTTGCGAGGCCTTGAACTCGGCGAACTCTGCCTCGAGCTTCTTGTAGCCCTCGACCTCTGCTTTGGCAGCGTCGCGCTCTGCTTCGAGCTTGGCGATGTCGCGCTGGTACTTGTGCGCGTTCACCATGCTCCCGGCAGCGGGCGCAGGCTGTGGAGCTGGCTCTGGTGCAGGGTTAGGGTCTGCAGCAGGCGCAGCAGGCTGTGGAGCTGGCTCTGGTGCAGGTGTCGGGGCCGGTGTGGGCTCTGGCGTGGGCGTCGGTTCTGTTCCTGGCATTTCTTCCAACCTTTCTCCGGGGTTTGTTTGCCGCGCTTCTCTGCGCGCTTCGGTGCCCGATTTCCGCTCGGGTGGGCGATCGAGACCGTTGCCGCCGTCTCTCGCGCATCTGGAAGTTTCCCCAAGGTGTCGCCTGGGCATGAAAAAGCCCCGCCGAAGCGGGGCAGTAAGAGCGTCATTTAAGCGATATTTGCACTAATCACGATTCGTTTTCCTGATGATCGTTGTTTCGTTGCTTTTTCAAAGGGTCATCGGGGACGAACTGCTCTAAGCCGTCTATATGCTCCTTGAGGTCTGGACTGATACTGTTCCCCATAGGATCTAGGATGAAATCGATGCCCTTTCGCCTTGCCACCTTCGCAGCTGGAACAAAATCGCTGTCACCGGCAATTAGGATAATCTGGTCAACTATTCCTTCATACGCAAGAGATGACACGTCGATTCCTAGTTTCATATCGACGCCCTTTTGCTTGAAGGCGACCTTGAAGTCCTTATCCTCAAGGTCTTCGATCTTCTTTCTGCCACCAATTAGCTCTTTGGTTACTCCGGGCTTTAGCTGATATTCGATGTTGTTGTTTGATATGCGCCCCATCCTTAGAGCGAATTTCCTCTTCTCCTTCAATGCGTTGAAGAACTTCTCTGCCCATACGCGTTGCCTTGTTTTCCCAAAGCTGACATTGCCGTGTAGCGGGTGGTATACATTCTTATCGATGGGTGGGCAGTCGTAATAGAAAACGCGGTAAAGCTGCCGTTTCTCATCACCATCGGTTTTGTTCAAGTGCATGAAAACGTAGTTCTGCAGTTCGCGAGCCCGTTCTTCAGGACTCCTATCGCCCCAATAGTGGCTCGCTCGCTTTCTGTAGAAACCACCATCAACGAGTATCGCTGTCTTTGCCATAGCATCCCCTGAAATAGAACGGGCCCGAGGCGCGACGCTCCGCTTATCGTGCGGTGTCGCGGCCTTCGGGCCGCATCAATCGACAGGACAACAGAGACGTTGTTTGTCTTCGAAGAATATAAGGAACATCAAAGAACATGTCAACGATAGTCAATAGAATGGCACAAGTTCGCCAGCGTTCGGTTAAACGTGGTGAGCGAGTTTTATTGCCAGTCAGAATGGCCCTACTCCAAAACCATACGAGCTAGACGAACTGAATCTCTTTGCCTACGAACTCGTGCTCGCCTTTGATTCCCAATACGTTAAATCCGCAATCCATTGCGGGGATGTAGTCGAACATCTCGCCGTCGATTCTGACCTTTCTCCAGTCTGAGTGGGGCATGTCCTCGTTGAGGGTGAGGATAGTTATGCCATGTACGACAAACTGGTCTTCTACTCTAGTCATTCTTGATACCTTTCAACTTGTCAAGATCGGCTAAGTAGCATTCGAGGTTTGCTTTCGTAGCCTCGGTTTCATCGATGGGTATATTATAACGCCCAGCGACGCTGATGAGCCATTCCTGTGCTTCTATTTCACGCATAAGCCGCATTTCGTCAACTTGGTATTCAGCGAACCTGCCAGACTCTTCTTGCTTGAAGTGGTATGTCTCTTCGAGGACTTCGGATGTCGTTGGCGTTTGCCTGAACATTACGATTCCACCTATCTGCGCTGCATCGGCATTATTTGCGTCTAAATGCCTCTCGACTTCCTCTCCACCTCTCACCACTATTCCTCCATGCCGTTCGATGTAGTTCTTCTGAGATGCGTACAGCTGTTCATTCACGGGCTTGATATTGGCTCGCCTGGCTTCCGTTGGCGATGGCTTTCGCCGCGTTAGCGCAGCCTTGAACATCTCCTGCTGCTCTTTGGCCGTGAGCGCCCCGAAGTCCTTTGAAGTGCCGCCTCTCTTGGCCATCTCGGAGGCTATCTCGGCCCTCATGCGGGTCTTGGATATGCCAGCGGACTTCATCTGCGACTTGACCGACTTGGAGTCCAGGAACTGGCTCACGCTTCTCTGGGAGGCCGATACCTTCGTGATCTTCGGCATGTCCCCGGCCCACTCCCTGCGCGGGTTGCGCGAGAGCGCATGGGTTCCCGGCTTGCACTTGGCGTTGGCGCTGTCTATGAGGTTGCGCATCGACTCCTGACGGCCCCTCAGCGCCTTCTGCGCCTTGAGCAGGTTCGCCTTGTTGGCAAGTGTTGGGTCTGCGTCGTATTCCGCTTGAGCGCCGCGCAGCTGCCTCTTGGCGGCGCGTATCTGGCGCTCGCCGTGCCGCTGCCTCTGCTCCAGCTCGTAGAGCTCTTGCCCTGAGAGGCCGGTTGGGGATTTGGGATTGGGCGAGTAGGTGCGAGGCGCCCCGTGCACGTATGGGCCGAACGAGTGGCGGCAGTTGGCCCCTGCGAGGCCGTCCACCGAGCCGTAGCGCGTTGCCTCGTAGAAGTCCGGGTAGGTGGTCGTTCCTATCTTGATGGCGCCCTGCAGCGAGTAGCACCGCCCCTGCCACTCCGCATGGGATGGCCTGGCATCGTCGTGGCTCGACACCTCGACCAGCTTCACCTCCAGCTCGTCCATGCGCTCAAGCGACATCCTGGCTGCATCCTGGGCTATCTGGGTTCGCACGTGGCGCCTCACGGCCACGTCAACCTTGTTCCTGACGGTCACCATGCCCGTCTCGGCGTTGCGATAGGTGATAATCTCTATGCCATCGCCCTCTAGCCTTCGCACTGCTGCGTGTATGGCCTTCGAATCGGTGTAGAGGCCGGAGTTGACCTTGGTCACCGCCTCTATGGAGCTTTGGAGGAACGCATCCTTCGCGCCCTGAGCCATCGCAAGGTTGTCGCGGTCGAGGATTTCCTGGATGCCCGCGACAGTGGCGACTATCTGTCGGGGAGCTGCCATCTCGCTCGACCCTATGCGCTTGGCATCGTCGGCGTCTGACTTGCCGATGTACTCCTCGACCGTCTGCACGACCGCCTCGCCTATCTGGTCGCGGTAGCTCTCGATGATCTGCTCGACCGCGCGCTTGTTCGCTTGCGCGAGCAGGTTCAGCTCCAACAGCGTCTTGTCGGTGATGCTGCCATTCACGAGCGAGGATACGAGATGGTCGAGCATCTCCGCTTCCATCTGCGTGTAAACTGCCGCTACGGCATCGCCAGCCTCGCCCAGCTCCTTGGGAGAGAGCATCAGAGCGCCTCTATGGCCACTGCCTCGTCGGGCACCGCTGCCATGGCCTCTTCCTCGCTGAAGCCGCAGTAGTTCTCTAGGTACTTGCGCTTGAGCGCGGGGATGCTGAGCATGCCGATCTCGGCGAGCGCCATGTTCTTGTCCGTCTGGGTATCGGTTATGATCGAATCGTCGAAGCTCACCTTGAGCTGTGCGGTCGGGTCTACCTGAGTCCCGCACAGATGCTTGCACACGCCTGCAACGCCTTTCACCAGGGTTTTGATGGATGTCCTGATGGCGTTCTGGTGCTTGCGGAGCGTGCGGGCGAGCATGGAGGAGTCGCTAACGACCTCTGTCGCTGTCTTCAGCCCGCTCTTGTGCTCCCATACCCAATAGCTATCGCCCAGCCCGCATGTTATGGAGAGCATCTTCAGGCCAGCGTTTATCGCATTCTCGTTGTCGGCGATGCGCATGTCGGGCTGCACCACCTTGAGCGGGTCTGTGCCCTCGTCCCCGGGAGGCGTCCTGAAGGTGATGTCATCAGCCTCGCCGAATGCGAAGTACTCGGTGACGCTCTTCCCGTGGATGTCCTTCTTGGTCTTCTTCTCGATCATGGTGTCCGCGACGAACATCTTGGGACGAGCAACGCGCAGGTGCACCAGCAGCGATGTGAGGGCCTCGTCGGTGGCCTTGATGGCGCTGATGCCCTTCTCGAACACGCTCGCGCCCATGGCGCAGTAGCTGTAGTGCTTGTTCGACACCGCGGGCTTGACGAGCGCGAAGGTCTGGTAGGGCGACAAGGTGTCGAGGTCTGAGGTGACGCCTTCGGGGAACACCATGCGGTGGCTCTTCACGTCGAACAGCTGCGTGAGGATGTGGTAGCTGCCATCCAGCAGGACGTGGGCCTGGCATTGGTCGTAGTCGCGCCCGTCCAGCTCCACCCTCGTGACGAACGCGCACTGCGTGCAGCTCTTGGCAGACCATGTGAGGGGAAGCACCTGGTTGGCGTCATAGTCCTCGATCATGACGCTTGCGCCTGGGTGCATCATGCCATCGTCGCTGACCTCGCTGACCCCTATGGCCCAAGCTCCCGTGCCGAGTGCGAACGCTCGCTCGATGAAGTCTGCCTGGTCTACGCCGAACCCGTCGAAGTGCGCATCGAGCACCTCCTGCAGCCCCTTGTCGTCGGCAGCGATGTCGAGCTTCTCGTTCATCAGCAGGTCGCTCCATGCCTCGGCGGCGAGCGCCGCTGGGTTCAGCGTCTCGCGATCGTTCATGAACAGCCGGAACCCCCTGCGTGCGCGGTAGTGGTACCAGTCGTTGTCGGCGGTGTACCAGCCCCAGTAGTCGTCTATGGTCGTGGCCATCCTCGTGTCCGGGCTGTAGCCGAGCATCTCGAGCCATTCGATGGCGAATGCGTAGGTTCCGCGCTTTCCTGCCATTAGAGCCCCTGCCTTATCCATATGGACGCGGCATAGCCAACCGCGTCTATCGCGTCGTCGTTCACCTTGGGAAGTGTCTCTGTAATGTCGCCAGAGGGCGTTATGACGTATTCGAGTGCTGGGAACTGCTCTGCTGCGAGCGGGCATGCCTCGGGGTCGATGATGATTCGCGAGCAGCGGTTGAGCCACCTCACGCGCTCCGATGGCGAGTTCACGCCCTGCTTGTAGGCCTTGCGGGCGTTGAGGCCCTGGCTTTGGTAGTAGAGGATCATCCCCTTTGCTGCGCTGTCGCACCACACATCGAAGTCCTGTTCCCCGAATTCTCCCAACCTCTCGGCGAGCAGGGGAGCGGTCTTGGTGTCGTGGGCCTCATGTCCCGTGGCCGTATCCTCGTTTAGCACCCACAGGATGCCCTCGTCCTCGTCATAGGCCACGCGCTCGTGCACCCAGGGATGCACCGAACCGGCATCCACGCCATGCGCGATGTTGTCCAGCGCATCCCTCTCCTCGTCGGTGATGGGGCGCACCTCGATGATCTCCGGGTCTATCACGTTTGCCCCCGTGCCAACGGCCTCGCCGTCGTACTCGTGGCGGTAGGCCTTGGGGTTGCGCTTCCTCAACGCCTCGGCCCCGGCTACGAAGGCCTCGCCCAACCACTCCCTCGGCGCATCCGTCCAGTGCGAGTGGTGGACGATGCGGCCATCCTGGGGCTGCGCGCTCTCGCGGTTGACCCATGCGTTCACGGAGATGGGCGGGTTGTACGTGAGGAAAGTCCACGTTGGCTGGTCGCCGCCGCCGCGCAGCACCGTCTGCTTGACGTTGCGCACGTAGGCGTATCCCGGGAACTGGCTCGCCTCCTCGAACCACAGGTAGGCGATGTAGCCCTCTTCTGGCGCAAGTCCCTTCAAGGGGGAGTCCTCGGGGTTCACGTTGTCTGCGCCGAAGAAGTAGATCACGTTTCCCGTTGGCTTGTGGGTTGCCATGAGGGGGGACTTGCCCCATGCGAACTCGTCTTTGACCCCCATCCTGTGGGCTGCCTTCTTGATCTCGGCGTAGACGGAGGTGCGGAGCTTGTTGGAGCGGTTGCGCATGCATAGCGCGTTTCTGCCCTTCACTGACGAGACGCCGCCGACGATCTCGGTCGCAACGTGGCTGGTCTTGAGCGAGGCTCGCCCGCCCTTCTCCCATATCTCCTCGTATTCGTGGAGTGCTATGGCGCGGTGGAGGTCGATGAAGGACTTGCCGAGGTATAGCCCGAAGTCGAACACCCTGATGGCGCCATCTGGGTCGTCGCGCTCCTCTGGCAGCACGTCGAGCAGCTTGGATCCGGTGGCCATCATGGCGCTGGCTGCGTTCTTGTCTATGATGCCGTCCCGGGCCTTCTGGATGGCTATCTTCGCCGATTCTGCGTTGAGGGCGGCCATGCGGTCTATCACGGCAGCTCGCGATGCTACCGACTCCTTGGCAGCCGCCTCCATGAGCTCTCCCAGCCTTTGCGAAACCTTAGCGTTGGCGTCGAGCTTCGATGCGGCGACGTCTACGCTCGATTCCTTCCAGCTTTCAGACTTAGGGTAAGCCTCGCGGTAAGCGTTGCGCTGTGTGAGCCCACGGGCGCGAGCTTGGCAGTATTTCTCCTGTTGTACGGTGAGCATCTTGGCGCAGATTGTGGCCGAGATGTCGCAACTTGCGCTATCCGAGGCCGTCCACGATGGCGCGCTCCCTGTCGGACAAGGGGATATGCACCTCTGCCCTTGCAGCCTCTGCCCTTGCAGCCTGCAGCCTCCTGGCTGCATCATGGCCCAATAGCAATCCGTTCCCGAAGAGTCCCTTGCTTTTTGGCAGGCAGTCGAGGGTTGGCACTCGCTGGAACTCGCTGCGCTCCAGTTGGAATTCCACGCCATTCCTGGTCAGGTTGTCGAGCATCGTGACCATGAGCAACTCGTCTGGGTACACGCGCTTCGGGGGCAGCTCCTTGGCGATGCCCTTCCCTTGGGCCAAATCCACCATGCGCGCGAGCTCTGGGACGTTCGACAGGGCAGGGGCGGGGAGGCTGGTGACGAACGACGTGGGGACTACCGCGCCGTTATCGTAGGTGATGTCGCACTTGCAGGCGATCAGGTTCACGTCGTGCCTTAGGATGCTGAACAAGGTGAAATGCGGCGCGAACAGGAAGAAGGGGATGCCGCGCTCTAGGTAGAACCTGACGATCTGGGAGAGGATGGAGAACGGCGGATTGTCCACCACGCAGCACCCGGGAGGGTAGCTTGCGCTCTCGTAGTCGCCTCCTGGGTAGAAGGGCCTCAAGAACGTCTCTGGGTCGAGCCTCCAGCGGTCTGCCACGTATCCTGCTATGGCATCATAGACTCGGGGGGGGGTGTAGCAATCATCGGTGGTCTTCTTGGGCTTGAACTTGTCTACGAAGCCCTCGTAGTCTTCGAACTTGTCCTTGCATTGGGATGTCGCCGCCATCTGCTCTCCTCTCCATCCTGACGCATGCTCTCGGATGTGTCGCAAGAAGCAGGCAGCCCACCCTCTGGGGAAGGCGGGCTGCGAGGAAAGGAGAGCGGGCGGGAGCTTGCCCGCTATTCGATTATGGGATTGGTGTCTCTTGCGTGGCATAATGAGAGAAGCCCGAGGGTTCCCGGGCTTCCATTTCCTTGGGGGCTGTTGCAGCAGCCCCCTTGTTCGCAGCTCCTAACTCTCGATGTCCGATTTGAAGCCTTCCTCCAGCTCTTCGATCTTCTTGGCAGCCTCCTCGCTGACGCCCGCCTCCTTGATCTCCTCGAGCTGCTTTAGCAGCATCTTCAGGAAGCTCTTGAACTGCAAGTCCGTCATTCCCATCTCTTCCATTTCCTTTCCTTCCTCGGTAGGCCCCTTGCCTTACCTGATGATATAAGTATACTATATAATCATCAGGTACGCAAGAGACTATTTGCTGATTTGCCCGATTCTTTCCCGAACCAATCGCTTCACTTCCTCGGTGATGTTTCCGCACCCTTCGAGGTACTCGATGACATCCGCATCAGCCTCCTTGTTGCACCTCACTACGAATTGCCGCATATGCTCCTTGATGTACTTCGTCGTTGCGTTCACTTGCGCCTTTGTTGCCATAAGCACCTCCTCCTATATAAGTATACTATATAAAGTTCTAGATGTCGCGCTCGTCTAGGTCAACAGCGACTATGACGCGCTTTCGCTCCTTCTGTGAGGGCGTGGCGTACCATGCGACCGTAGACTCGCTCACGCCTAGCTGATCTGCCACCTCCTGCTTGGTGCCGATGGCGATGACCTCCTCGTCATCGTAGGCCACATAGGTCCTCGTCAATCCACGCTCACCCCCAAGGCTTCGAGCTGCTTTCGAAAACCTCGACAGCACGCGTCAATATGCCATCCAGCATCACCTAGAAAAAGACAAGTATCCTCGCAACAAGGCTCATGCATCGGAGCAATGGCTTGATACATCTTTCGCGCCACCTGCTCTAGCTTCTCGAA
>CANOHY010000010.1 GCA_947565915.1 uncultured Eggerthellaceae bacterium
CGGTTTTACATCCTCTACATTGGTTTTCTCCCGCAGCGTAGATCCGCGTAAATCAAGCGCATAGGTGAAGACGGACTTCTTGCTCTTTGGGTCATAAGGAAGTTCTATTTGCTCGGTATGCGCCATGCAGATCACCAGCCAATTCCATCGTAATCGATTAATAGTCTTCCCCTCTCGAATAGTACAACCCTAAAAGTTGTTCATGAAAGACGCTTAATCCGAACCCTTATCGCGAACGCACTCCGACCGGGAAAAGCCAAGCGCTCGCCCCTCTAATTCGAGACTTTTCTCGCGAGCAGCATACAGCAAACCGAAAGCGTCAATGCCACTCCTAAGATTACAGCCATTCCGAAGATGGGTGTTAGCCAGCCAAGCGAGCCAGCGAACATGCCAGCACACCCGACAATTGTAAACAGGAAGTTGATGAGCGACGACGCAGCGCCCACTCCGGTCTTGAGCGGAGCAAGCAAGTTCGATGTAACCGAAGGACGCATCATCGAGGAAACGAACATGTATACGACCATGCCAAGCATGAATGCCTGAAAGAGATCGGCCCCGGCGGTGAACATGACGAACATGGCGAAGAGCATAGAGACCAGCGTCATCCAAATGGTTCTTTGGGCATTCAGCTTCCGTGAAAACCTTGCAAAGATCAAAGGGCCAATAAGGCTAACTACAGAACAACAGGCGAATACGATTCCGAAGGCAAGCGACGAAAGCCCAAAATGGACTTGATAGACAAATGAGGCAATTCCCAAGTAATCGTAAAATGGCATACAGGTTATGGAAGCTGCAAGCAATATGAGCATGAAACGCGGGCGCTTGAAGAAGGATGCCATATCCTTAAGCGAGCCCGTCAAGCCACCTGCAACACGCTTATCTGCAGGAAGGGTTTCTCGCATGAACCCGCACATTGCAAGCGTGAGTCCAAAGAACACAGCCACGCAGATAAAACTGCCACGCCACCCAACCGCATGCAAAACGGCTACGCCCACAAGAGGTGCCAGAACAGGTGCAGACATCGAGAAGCTCTGGGCAAGCCCAATCACACGAGCCATTTTCTCGCCGTTATAGCAATCCTTAGCAAGGGCTGTGCCAATGGAAACCATGCCGCCGCAGCCGAATCCTTGAATCGAACGCAGAAGAAGCAGTATCTCGATGTTGCATGCTAGCGCACACGCCAAGCAAGCGACCAACGCAATCAGATTGCTTGCGAATAGAACTGCTTTCCGGCCGCACATGTCACTGAGCGATCCGAGAACCAACACGCCAACGCTCATGAACAAGAAGAACACAGCAAGCGTGAGCGAAGCTAAAGATTGCGTGGTTCCCAAATGTTCGGTAAGCGTTGGCAATCCAGGCATGTAGAGGTCGGAAGAAAGCGCAGGTACCATCGACAGCAATCCGATGAACACCGTAAGAACAGGCATCGAAAAGCCACTCGCATTCGCTAATGCAGCCGACGCAGACGAACCTACAACCTTCATTTGCTCTATGGTCCCCTTCTGTTTCACCTTAAGCTGCGCACGCCACATTCGATGATTCCATTCTCTGCCTACTTTTGTAAGTGCGCTAGAAGAAAGCAAATGCTCGGTCCCCTAAGTGGGTATTCGAGCCTCTCGTAAAAGGGTGCGTGACAATAGCGTCGTGGCGCAAATAAAGATGCCGCCCGAAGGCGGCATCTCAACAAGCTTGGATATGTTGCTCATCCCATCGGGGACTTACATCATTCCCCCACCCATGCCGGCAGCAGCAGCTGCGGCAGCGGCAGCCGGGTCGGGATCCTTCGGAATCTCGTTGATGGTAGCCTCGGTAATCAAGATGAGCGCCGCCACGGAAGCAGCCGACTCCAGAGCCGTGCGCGTAACCTTCACCGGGTCGGACACGCCCATGGCAATCAGGTTGCCATACTCGCCGGTGGCGCAGTTCAGGCCCTCGCCCTTCTTCAGGCCCTTCACCTTCTCAACCACCACAGAGCCCTCGTAGCCCGCGTTGGTGGCAATGGCCTTCAACGGAGCCACGATGGCCTTTGAGATGATGTCCACGCCCACGCGCTCGTCCAAATCGTCGGTTTCAACCTTCTTCAGGGCAGGCAACGCATTGATCAGAGCCACGCCGCCGCCGGCAACAATGCCCTCTTCCACAGCCGCACGCGTAGCCTGCAGCGCGTCCTCGATGCGGCTCTTCTTCTCCTTCAGCTCGGGCTCGGTCGCAGCGCCAACCTTCAGCACGGCAACGCCACCGGAGAGCTTGCTCAGGCGCTCCTGCAGCTTCTCGCGATCGAAGTCGCTGGTGGTCTGGTCGAGCTCTGCCTTGATCTGAGCGATGCGGTCCTTGATGGCAGCCTTCTTGCCCGCGCCATCGATGATCAGGAACGAGTCCTTGTTCACCTTCACGGTACGTGCATGGCCGCAGTTAGCGCTGGTGGCATCCGCCAAGGTCATACCGAAGTCCTTCATGATGGGCTCAGCGCCTGTCACCGCGGCGATGTCCTCCAGGATGCGCTTGCGGCGATCGCCGAAGCCCGGAGCCTTCACAGCCACTACGTTCAGCGTGCCGCGCAGCTTGTTCAGCAGCAGGGTGGCCAAAGCCTCGCCCTCGACATCCTCGGCAACCAGCAGCAGGCCACGACCGGACTTCATAACCTCTTCCAGCAGCGGTACGAGGTCTTGCACGTTGGAAACCTTCTGGTCGGTCAGCAGGATGAAGGGGTCTTGCAGCACAGCCTCCATGCGCTCCATGTCGGTTGCCATGTAAGGCGAGATGTAGCCGCGGTCGTACTGCATGCCCTCAACGATCTCCATCTCGATGCCGAACGTCTGGCTCTCCTCCACGGAGATGGCGCCCTCGTGGCCAACCTCGGTCATGGCCTCGGCGATCATCTCGCCAATCTGCGGGTCGCCCGCGGAGATGGTGCCCACGTTGGCAATCTGCTCCTTCGTGGAAACCTTCTTGGAATCCTTCTTGATCTGCTCGACCACGGCAGTGGTGGCCTTCTGGATGCCGCGACGAATGCCCAGGGCATCGGCACCAGCGGTTACGTTGCGCAGGCCTTCGTTCACGATGACCTCGGCCAGAAGCGTGGCCGTGGTGGTGCCATCGCCTGCAACGTCGTTGGTCTTCACGGCAGCCTCGCGCACCAGCTGAGCACCCATGTTCTCAACCGGGTCTTCCAGCTCGACTTCGCGAGCCACGGTAACGCCGTCGTTGGTGATGAGCGGCGCGCCATAGGACTTCTCGATGGCAACGTAGCGGCCTTTGGGGCCAAGCGTAACCTTCACAGCATCGGAGAGCTTCGTAACGCCCGCGGCAAGAGCGCTGCGCGCGGATGCGTCGAACATGATGTTTTTAGCCATGGGGATGAACTTCCTTTCGAATTACGTAAGCTCGCAATTACTCGCAGATTGCATAGATGTCGTCGGCGCGAAGAATCAGCACATCCTCGCCGTCGTAAGTCACTTCGGTTCCGCCGTATTTGCCATAGATGACCTTGTCGCCCTTCTTCACGGGCATGGGAAGATGCTTGCCATCCTTGTCGAGCTTGCCTTCGCCCACAGCCACAACAACGCCAGTCTGGGGCTTTTCCTTGGCCTCGGTTGCCAAATACAGGCCCGATGCAGTTTGCGATTCTGCCTCGTCGGCCTTGACGATCACGCGATCGCCGAGCGGTTTAAGAGCCATGATGCTTGCCTTTCTTCCTTGCTGCCATTATTACCTGACGCAATAATTTAGCACTCGTTCGACCCGAGTGCTAATACTAGTTCACTATACCATCCACAATTCACATGTGAAGTGTTAGACGCATTCGTTACGCTCCCGACATGAAAAAGGGGCAGCCACGTTGGCTGCCCCTGATTTGCTGTTGCCAGCACCGTGCGACCAAAGGCCGCAACGCTATTCGCCCCTAGTAGTTCTCGGCACGAAGCTCGAAGAACGACTGCTGCTCGCCGCACACCGGGCAAACGGTGGGAGCCTGCTTGCCGATGCACACATGGCCGCAGTTGCGGCAAATCCACGTGCGGTCGCCGTCGCGCGTGAACACGATGCCCTCCTCGATGTTGCCGATGAGCTTGCGATAGCGCTCCTCGTGCTGCTTCTCGATGGCGCCAACCAGACGGAACTTCGCGGCAATCTCCTTGAAGCCCTCCTCTTCGGCGGTCTTGGCGAACTCATCGTACATCTGCGTCCACTCGAACATCTCGCCAGCCGCGGCATCTTCCAGGTTCTCAACGGTTCCGGGGATCTCGCCGCCATGAAGATACTTGAACCAAAGCTCGGCATGCTCGCGCTCGTTGTGAGCCGTCTCGGCGAAGATGGCGCCGATCTGCTCGTAGCCGTCCTTCTTTGCCTTGCTGGCGTAGTAGCTGTACTTCGTATGCGCCTGCGACTCGCCCGCAAAGGCAGCCATGAGGTTTTCCCAAGTCTTAGAATCCTTCAATTCCATGAAGCTTTCCTTTCTCGAACCGTCTTCGATGACAGCTTGCATTATAGCCATACCATCAAAGCATGCGTCCATAAATGCAATTGATGCGCAACAAGAAACAACAAACGCCTACGTGCTAAGCTAGCGAGGTTTAGCTAAGACCTTGCACGCTGCGAACTTGCTCGGCAAGCCACTGCGCCCACGCTTCAACACCATCGCCCTTCGTGGCAGCGATCGGGAATATGGGCGCCTTGCCATTGAGCGCACGCACCGAGCTTTCGAACGCGTCGACGTCGAAGTCGAACATCGGCATCGTGTCCACCTTGTTGAGCACGACGGCATCAGAGATTTCGAACACGCCGGGGTATTTCAAGGGCTTGTCATCGCCTTCGGGCACCGACAATATGACCACCTTGGCGTTCTCGCCCAGGTCGAAATCGGTCGTGCAAACGAGATTGCCCACGTTCTCCACTATGATGAGATCGAGTCGTTCGAGGTCGAGCACGTCTATGGCGCGCGCGAGCATGTTGCTTTCCAAATGGCACGAACCACCGGTATTGATCTGCACTGCCGGTATGCCTTGGCTCTTGATGGTTTCGGCGTCGACCGAGCTCGCGATATCGCCCTCGATCACCGCGATATTGAACTCATCACGCAGAGCATCAATGGTGGCCAGGATGCTTGACGTCTTGCCCGATCCGGGGCTAGCTAGCAAGTTCAGCACGTAAACGCCCTTCTGGCGGAACTTCTCGCGCAGCTCGCTTGCCAGCTTGTCGTTCTTGTCCAAGATGGATGTTGAGAGGTTAATCTCCATGCTCGGTTCCTTCGCTTTCCTCGTCAGGGAGGTCCACTTCGATCGATACGATGTCCAGCTCCCGGCCGCATATCGGTTTGGTCTCGTAGCTTCCGCAGGCAGTGCATGCTCGGTGGAAGCGATCGTGGTCGAATTCGTTGCCGCACTCCAAACACATGCTGCGCGGATGGACAGGCTGCACCTCAAGCTGCGCGCCTTCGCATAGGGTGCCTTCCGTAAGGGCATCGAATGCGAAGGTGAGCGCCTCGTCCACGATGTCCGTCAAATCCCCAATGCGCAGCACTATGCGCGTAACCTGAGTAGCACCCGATTCGCGCGCAACGGGAATCACCGAATCGAGCACACCGGCAACTATGCTCATCTCATGCACGACAGCGCGCCCTTCGTTGCTCGGCTCGACGCATCAGTCGTCATCGTCGTCGTCGAAGTCGTCATCGTCGTCGCCCCAAAGCTCGCGCTCTTCCTGTTCCTTCCGCTTGATGCGCCGCGCAAGGGCCACGCGCGCGATGAGCAAGCTCAGCTCGTAGAGCGCTACCAAAGCCGCGAACATCAGCAGCATGGTGACGGGGTTCGCATCGGGGGTCACTATAGCGCTGAACACCATGAGCCCCACATATATGTAGCGCCAACTGCTACGCAGCTTGCGATACGGCACGATGTTGAACACGACGAGGTAGAAGATGATGATGGGAAGTTCGAAGGCGATGCCGAAGCCCAGCTCGAATTTGATGATGACGTCAATATACGAGGACGCATTCGGAGCCACCGTGCCGAGCCCTGCCGTTTGGCTGGTGAGCCATTCGAACGCAGGATGCAAGATGATGCAATAGCAGAAGACGGTGCCTGCAATGAACAGCAGCACAGCCGCCGCGAATGTGGGCACGAACCAGCGCCGCTCCTTGGGTTTCAGCGCAGGCAGGAAGAACGCGAGCAGTTGCCACAGGATTATCGGAGACGTAGCCATGACCGACATCCAGAAGGCAATCTTGAACTTCACCGTGAAGGGGTCGAACGCATTCAGGAAGAAAAGATCAACAGTTCCATCTTCGGATTGCGGCAAGAACTCCGCAATGGGCAGCAAAAGGAATTGGCCCATGGTGCCTGCGGCTAAATAGAACACGCACACAGCAACCAGAAGAACCACCACGATGCGCACGAGCCGCATGCGCAGCTCGCCTAAATGCTCCATGAGGGGCATGCGCGCAGGACCGATGGGCATTATGCCTCACCTCCCGCAGTGGGCGCGGCTTGCTCGCTCGCATCTTTGCTCGCCTGAGCCTCTCCGCTGGGTTTCGTGGCTGTTGAAGGCTTTGCGCTTGCCGCAGGGTTGGAAGTCGAGCCTTTCTTCACCTGAGCAGCTTCGGCAGACTTGGCCTCGTTCGCCTCGTTGGCTGCTTTAGCCGCCTTCTCGCGCTCGTAGCGTGCCTTGCGCTCGCTAAAGCTCTCGCGCACAGCTGGCTCCTGCTTGCCTTCGCCAGCAGTCATACCACTCGCAGCAGCCTTCTTGCTGGGATCGGCACTCTCGCTCCCGTCGGCCGTTTCGCCCGAAGCGCTGGCTGTCCCCTTCTGCGCCGCCTTCTTGGCTTCTTGCCGCTGAGCTGCACGGTCTAGCACGTCAAGCGGGTTCTTGAAAGGTTCTTCGGTGTTGTTGGGATCGAAGATCTTCTCGCCTTTGAAGGTTTCGTTCATCTCGTCTTGAGCTTGGCGAAAGCGCGCAATGCCCTTCCCGATGGTGCGCGCAATCTCGGGCAGCTTGTCCGGTCCAACGATGAGGAATCCGAAAACGAGGATTATGAAGAGTTCGAAGCCGCCTATGCCGAACATCAGAGCATCCTTACACTCAAGCGCCCGTACCGAGTACAGAAAGAGCGATGGTGGGTATGCCCAAAGCCAACACTAATATAACGCATACCACCACAGTGAAGATCTGCCGTATGCGCTGCTTGTGCTCGCTGGCTTCCTTCTCGCGACGTGCACGCTCGGCAGCTGCCTGCGCGCGCATCTCCTTCTGCTTGGGCGTAAGCTTCTGCTTGCTCGATTGCTTGCCCTTCGTCTGCTTGCCCGCCATGAACGCCTTTTCTTCTGATTCACCATGCTCCAAGCCGTATGCATAGGCGCCAAGGCTAGGAAACCACGCATGGAAGCTGAACAATTCGGGGATATATTATACTTCCCTCTATGCTCGAACAAGCGAGAACATATAGTGTCGACACGGCTACTGGTGAAGCAGCCCCCGCCGAGCTCTCCACTGCCCGCGTTAAGGAGATCTTCGGTTCCATAGCGCGCAAGTACGAGCGATTCAACGCCATCTCGAGCTTCGGCGCCTACAAGCGCTGGCTTCGTGGCATGATGCAACAGGCTCCTATCGAGCCTGAGCACGATGTGCTGGACATAGCCGGGGGCACGGGAGATGTATCCCGTGCGGTTGCCGAAGCTCACCAGCCTCGCCATATACAATGCACCGACCTTGTGCCGGCCATGCTGGAAGTGGCCGAGGCGCACAAGGCGCATGGGGATTTCGGCGACGTTCCCATCGATTTCGACGTGGTGGATGCCCAAAGCATTCCTTACTCCGACAATAGCTACGATGTGATCACCATGGCCTACGGCATTCGCAACATGCCCGAACGCCTGAAAGCCCTGCGCGAGATGCTTCGCGTGCTGAAACCAGGAGGCTCGCTTGTGTGCCTGGAGTTCTCCACGCCGCCAAACCGCCTCTGGCGGGCGCTCTACCATTTCTACTTGCGCCATCTCATTCCCTTCTGGGGCGGCCTGGTGACCGGCGATAGCTCGGGTTTCATGTACCTCGCGAAGTCGATTCGCGCCTTTCCCGACCAAGAGGGCCTGGGCCGCCTGATGGAGGAAGCCGGGTTCTGCAATGTGACTTGGAAGAACTACACAGGCGGAATCGCCGCCGTGCACGTAGCACAAAAACCACTCGACTAGTTGTTGAAGCTTCTTGCGAATCTAGAATGGTGCCCGCGCGTCCCTCTCAGAACCACGGCTACCCTGTTCGTCAAAAGCATTCACTGGATGCTTTTGACGAATGCGGTCGCCTGGCGTCGCGCCTATGAAGTGAAAATCGCTGCTCGCGATTTTCGGATTTTGCGCGCCGACGGTTCTGAGAGGGATGCGCGGGCACCACTTCGCACTCTTCACTAGTAGGGCTAGTAGGGCTCATCGAGCGATGCGTGAGCTTGCGCATCGGCGGAAAGCGGGCTGAACTTGCCTTGCTTGAAGCGCTCGAGAGCCACCAACGCGATCATGCCCGCGTTGTCGCCACAGCTCGCAAGCGGCGCCATAACCAGGCGCACGCCCATTTTCGCACACAGATCCTCGTAAGCTTCCCGTAGCGCCGGATTGGCCGCCACGCCACCTCCCAGACAGAAGACGCGGGCACCAGTTTGCTCGAGCGCGCTTCTAGCCTTTGCTATCTGCACATCGATAACCGCCTGTTGAAAGCTAGCGGCGATGTCTGGCATGCTCAATGGACGCCCCGCTTCACGCTCGCCTTGGATGTAGTTCACCACAGCCGTCTTCAGGCCCGAGAGCGAAAAGCGCAAGTCGTGGCTGTGCAACATGGCACGAGGGAAGGCAATGGCATCAGAATTGCCCCGAGCTGCGAGCTTCGAGATTATCGGACCGCCAGGGTAACCAAGACCGAGCGCTTTGGATACCTTGTCGAAGGCTTCGCCGACCGCATCGTCGATCGTGGAGCCGAGCGTGGTATAGCTTCCCCAATCCTGCAGATGCACCAGCAGCGTGTTGCCTCCCGAGATGAGCGAGGCCACAGCAGGCGGCGCGAAGTCGGCATCGGCAAGGCGGTTCGCATAGAGATGACCTTCCAGATGATTCACCTCGATATAGGGTATGCCCAGCGCCCAGGCAGCTCCCTTGGCAAAGGCAACGCCAACCACCAGGCCGCCAAGCAGCCCGGGGGCATAGGTAGCTGCGATTGCGTCGAGGCTTTGCCAGGGCACGCCGCATGCAAGCGCCTCTTCGCACACTCCGCAGATGGCCTCGACATGCTTGCGACTAGCAATTTCGGGAACCACGCCACCGAAGCGTGCATGGAAGTCGATCTGCGAGGCCACCACATCGCTCAGGAGGTG
The DNA here is from genome assembly GCA_947565915.1 of uncultured Eggerthellaceae bacterium. Lineage (GTDB taxonomy): Bacteria > Actinomycetota > Coriobacteriia > Coriobacteriales > Eggerthellaceae > UBA9715. Next base: position 9,350 of record CANOHY010000010.1, read on the forward strand.
GCCTTCGCCATCGATCAGCGCCGCCGCCGTCTCGTCGCACGATGATTCGATGGCCAAGATCAGCGGCTTTGGCCAAGGGCTTGAAATGGAGGTTGAGCACGCGACAGGCGTTGGCGGGGTGTTCGCTAAGCAAGATCGCGAACAAGGCGGCTGCAGCGAAGCGACTTGGCCGCCCGACGGTTCCTTACCATTAGCATGATTGGCAGGCTCAATTTCATGATGGACGATCTGCATGCCAGCCACATCGTGAGCTATTACGGGAAGAGGTCCGCTCATGATGCATGCGTCTTCGCCATCGCTGTAATAGCGAGGCCTCATGCCGACGGCTTCGAAACCCAATGCACGATAGAGGGCCTGGGCATCCTGATTGCTCGCGCGCACTTCCAGGGTCGTGCTCGTAGCGGCCAGGTTGCGCGCATCCTCGCCCACGCGCCCCAAAAGCTCTCGCGCTACGCCACGCCTGCGCCAGCCAGGGCTCACTGCCACCTTGAGGATCTCCAGCAGGCCATCGGCTACCAACCCGCCAGCATAGCCAACAAGCTCGTCGCCCTCGAAGGCACCCCACCAAATGCGAAAGCGCTGGCCAAGGTCGTTCGCCAGCATCTGGAAATTCCATGCATCGCTGCTCATGCATTCCTGCTCAAGGGCTGCCACGGCGACGCAGTCGCCTATCTCCAGCGGCCGAAAGGAAACGCCTCCACCAAGCAAGGATTCGTTGCCGCAACCTCTTCTTGGCGCTGATGCCGAATGCATCGTGACACGCGAGGTTGCAGACGTAGCTTCGAGGTCTTGCACGCCCGTTCTCAGATTCCGCTCAGATGCACTTGCCCTTCGGGCGCGCTCGTTCTCCTCTGCATCGGAGAGGCGCGTGTATACCGGCAGCACGCCAGCTGGACGAAACAGGAGGCGATCCAAGAGCTTTGCGCCGTTTTCGCGCAAACGCTCTTGAAAGGCCAAGAGCAAGCCTCTGCCCGTGCATTCCCAAAGCTTGTCCGATGCAATCTGACCTTTTCCCTCGAAGAGGTCGCGGTATTTCACCAAGCCATCTCCAGCAATGTGCAAGGTACGCGATGGGCCAAGCTCATCGGAGAAGGCCCTCGCCTTGATCACGTAGTCAGAGGATTGGCGCTCGATACCTGCATCGCTCAGCGAGAAACGTGCAGGATACACCTCCTTGCGCATGGCATCGGCGATAACCAGAAGCTCGCCGCACATGCCAGAAGCCTGCGCTTCCCACGCAATGGCGTCCAAAGTAGAAAGCCCTACCAAAGGCAGGTCAAGCGCTTGAGCTACGCCCTTTGCCGTGGCCACCGCAATGCGCACGCCCGTGAACGACCCCGGTCCGCGACCAACGGCCACGCAGGCTAGCCGATTGCGTGCGATGCCAACTTGATCGAGCAGCTCGTCGATGGCCGGAAGAAGCGTGGTATTGCTTTGGCGATGCGCCGCAATCTGCCGCGTGGCAACGGGCACGACCGCCATTGATTGCAGGTCGAGGGCACCCACGCCGATGGAAACGACCTCGTTGGCTGTATCGAAAGCGAGCACAAAGCCACTAGTTGCGCTCGCAACCGCATCCTCGATGCCCGCTATCGCTTCCCCATGCGTCCAACTGCGAAGATGGCGCTGTTCCAATTCACGCTCGCTCGTCTCGGCACGCAGCTCAGCTTTCGCAACTCCGCCTTGCAAGGCATTCTCGAATGCTGTCAGCAGCTCTTCGCCTCGACGCCCTTGCGCGTCGATGCGAAGAGCACGGCCGTCTTCGCCACTTCTCGAAATGTCGATGCCCAGATAATCATCGAAAGCATCGGGGAACTTCTCAGCCCACTCGACGAAGCACACGCCTTCGCCATCCAGATACTCTGCAAAACCGATGTCCTCGAGCTGGTCGGGTTCATCCAAGCGGTAGAGGTCGAAATGGAACAGCGGAAGGCGTCCACCCTCATAGGAAAGAACGATGTTGAATGTGGGGCTAATCGGTGCATCGGCTATGCCCAACCCAGTGGCCACCCCTTGCACGAACTGGGTCTTTCCCGCGCCAAGATCGCCAGAGAGAAGAACCACATCGCCTGGCAGCAAGAGGTCGGCCAGGATCCGGCCAAGCTCTCGAGTCTCAGAAGCGTTCTCTGTCGATACCGCAAATCCCATGGGCCCATGATATAGCACCGGGCGTGTTCTCGGTCATTCGCATTCGCTATAGGGCCTGTCCATGCACACGAGACGCACATGCATGAGTTAGACGATATGAGCTGTTTGCAAGAGCAGTTTCCTTGGCAGGCTATTCGATGGAGGGAATGGCCACGATGAAATTCGCGCCGCCTTCGGGCAGGTTCACGGCCTCGATGATGCCATCGTGCTGATCGACGATGGATTTCACGATGGCAAGGCCAAGGCCCGTACCACCGGTGGTGCGCGCACGCGACATATCAGCGCGATAGAAGCGGTCGAATAGCAGCTGCGGATCGATATCGCCAAAGCCCACGCCATCGTCCTTCACCTGGATGACCGAATTGCCATGCAAGCCAGACAGCTCGATAGTGATATGCCCACCAGGATCTATGAAGCGGCTCGCATTCTCAATCAAGTTGGTAAGCGCCTCGCTGATGCGATCGCGGTCGCCCAGGATGTCGGGCGCCTCTCCCACGATGCTCACGTTGGCACCGCGTTCCTCGAGCAGCGAGTGAAGCGCATCCACCACTCCCTGCGCCAACTCGCGCAAGTTGATGCGCCGCAGCTCCTCGGCTACGGTTTGCGTGTTCTCGATGCGCTGCAGTTGCAGAAGATTGTTCACGAGCCGCGACAGCCGCTCGGCTTCGGAGATGATGATGCCTGTGAATCGCACGCGCATATCTTCGGGCAAATCGGGATCCTCGAGCATCTCTGCATTTCCGCGAATGGCCGTAAGGGGCGTGCGCAGCTCGTGGGCCACATCGCTCACGAATTCGGACTGCCGTTGGTTCTCGCGCGAGATATCCGCTTGCTGCGCTTCGAGCTTCTCAACGAGCTCCTGCATGGACTCCGAAAGCTCGTCGGCTTCATGCATGCGACCATCAGCCTCGAACTTCACGGGCACACCGGCGCGATAGGCACGCGTTTTAAGCAGCAACAAGCGCAGGGGCTCGGCGATGTAGTAGCCGATGATGAGGCTGAGCACATAGATGACGCAGGTCACCGGTATGGCAATGAGGATCGATGTCCAGGGCAAATCGTAGAGCAGCATGCCCACCACGATGACGAGCCCCATTGCCATGATGGCAAGAAGTGTTGCGAGCAGTGCGAAGTATGTTTGTAAGCGCTTTATTGCTTGAACCTATAACCGTAACCGCGAATCGTTTCCACCAGGCCAGGATCGTAGCCTGCTTGCTCGATTTTATCACGCAGTCGCTTGATGTGCGTGTCGACCGTCTTGGTTTCAGTCAGGTATTCCCAGCCCCAAGCCTCACGCAGCAAGTCCTCGCGCGAAACCACCTTGCCCGCGCTCTTCATAAGGCTTGCCAGCAACTCGAACTCGCGAGGCGTGAGGTCGAGTGCGCCTTTCTCGCCCTTGGCTGTATGGGCATCTTCGTCAAGGGTGATGCCCCCTGCGGTGATCGTGCGCACGGTATTGGGGAAATCGCCACCCGGTCCGCGACGCAAGAGCGCATGGATGCGAGCTGTGAGTTCGCGCACACCGAAGGGCTTGGCCAAGTAGTCGTCGGCACCAAGTTCCAAACCTACGACCTTGTCCAGCTCGGTATCGCGCGCGGAAAGGAAGAGCACCGGCGCTGACGTGAACGAGCGCAGGCGACGGCAAAGCTCGTAGCCATCCATGCCTGGCAGCATTATGTCCAAGACGAATAGGTCGTATTGGTTCTTTCGTCCCAGAGCCAAGGCATCCTCACCGTTGTCGGACACATCGACGGTGTAGCCTTCCTTGCGCAAAGCGTAGCCAACGAACTCCGTGATGGAGCTCTCATCGTCGACAACAAGAATGCGTTTGTTGGTATTCGTCATGTCCCACTCCATTTCCCCAGCCGCCATAAGCGCGTTGGCGGTTCCCTCAATTGCTGTTTTGCATTATCTTCATATGCACGTCATCATGATGACGTTAAACCAACGCTGTTAAGCATTGCTTGGAGGTTTGTAAGCATCATGTTACTCGCCATAGACGTGGGCAATACGCAGACAGTCATCGGCATATTCGCTGATGAAGAGCTAGAAACCATGTGGCGCATCGCCACGAACAAGGTCGATACCGCCGATGAGCTTGGCATGAAGCTTCGACAGTTGATGCTCGCAGGCGGCTATGAGCCGAGCTCCGTGAAAGGGTGCGTCATCGCCTCGGTGGTGCCTTCGCTTGCAAACGCATGGGAGGCTTGCATTCATCAGCTCTTCGACGTGAACCCTATCGCCTGCACTGCCAAAAGCGCTGGCGACCTCTTCGAGACTACCTACGCCAATCCCTCAGAGATAGGATCAGACCGTATTGCCGACACAGTGGCGGCGAAGCAGATCTATGGGGCGCCTGTGCTGGTGGTGGATTTCGGCACCGCTACCAATATTGAAGTGATTGACCGGGACGGATTCTTCGTGGGCGGCGTCATTGCACCAGGTCTTGAGACTTCAGCCAAGGCGCTTTTCAGCCATGCAACCAAGCTTCCCGCAATCGAGCTTGCAGACCCAGGCAGCGTGATCGGCAAGAGCACCGCGCATGCCATGCGCGCAGGCATCGTTTATGGAGAAGCCGACCGCGTGGACGGGTTCGTGCGACGTATCTGGAGAGAATTGGGCTACCAAACTCCGGTTGTTGCAACGGGCGGTCTTGCGGAAGCGATGACCCCTCTCTGCGAAACCGTGACGCACCTCAACCCACAGCTCACCCTGGAAGGGCTTCGCCTGGTCTACAAGCAATGCAACAGAACTTTCTAAGGGTGTTCCCGAGCCAAGGCTTCATCAACGCGCGCTGCTTTGGCTTCGCACCCATGCGCAACGGCGAAATCTGTAACGAACAAGTACCTCGCTTCAACCTGCCTGAGATTTCACCTGCGCATGTGGGCTGCAGAATCAGCAGCGTCACGCCAATGAAGCCTTGGCTCGAGTTGCAGCTTCACGCTTCTCCAAGAAGCTATCGGCCGATGGCCCTTACCACCACGCGTGCTGCACCAGTGGCAATCAGCACCTTGATGAAGTCGAGCACAACGAAGGGCGCCACGGTGACGAGGAACGACTGCAGTGGCGTGACACCTGCCATCACCATGTACCACAACCATCCACCCACATACGATACAGCGGTGAACACCACTCCAGAGAGCACGCCTGTCGCGAACCCATCGATGCCACGCCGACGAAACAGCCATAGCACCAGGGCAGCTAGCGGCACAGCAACAAGGTAGGCCCATATGAAGCCAGCCGTTGGCCCCAAAAGCACGCCGATTCCGCCACGCATGCCCGAGAACACCGGCAACCCCACGACACCCAGCAGCACATAGCCGAAGATAACGGCAACTGCCTGGCGTGGCGAGAGGATCTGAATCATGAAGGGCATGGCGAGCATCTGCAGCGTGAATGGTATAGGACCCACAGGAATGGTCACATTGGCGCAAACGGCGACGAGCGCAATCGAAAGCGCGCAGAACACCGCCGATCGGCTCGGCGAGCCGGTATCGGCCAACGCCTTCACGGGCTTTCTCTCGATGGTCGCGGATTCCATTCGCCTCTCCCCTTCTCGTGCGAGCAAACCTCATGCAGCACTTGCTGCCGAAGCTCCTTTCGCGCTGCGCTTCGGGTCGACCTTCGCGCGCAGATGCTTGAACTCGACTCGGTCGAAGCCCCAGGTGACTATCGCTGCGAGCAAATCCGATACCGGCGTGGCAATGTAGATAGCGTCCAAGCCCGAAATGATGTTCGAAGATACGAACGGCAAAAGCTCGGGCAATATGAACAGCAGCGGCAGAAGGAATAGGATCTGGCGCGTGAGCGACAGCAATGCCGACTTCAACGGCTGTCCCGTGGCTTGGAAGTAGTTAGAACCCACCATCTGGAATCCTACAATGGGGAACATGCACACCTGGATGCGCAAAGCCAGCGCTGTGAAACTGACGAGACTGTCGTCGGTGATGCCGAAGATGTTCACAATGGGCTCGGCGAAGATTATGGTAGCAAGCATCATCACCAGGCCCAACCCAGCAGCGCCCACCATGCCGTCGATCCAGGCGGTGCGCACGCGCTTGAAGTTGCCCGACCCGTAATTGAAGCCAAGTATCGGCTGGATTGCGATGGCCGTGCCAATCAAGGGCGTGATGACCAGCATGGTGACGCGCATCACAAGGCCGATTGAAGCGAGGGCGTTCTCGGAGCCGATGGGATGCAGCGCTCCATACTTCACCAGCAAGAAGTTGGTAGCGAACGTGAGCACCGCAGAGCCGATCTGCATGACGAAGCTCGATATGCCAAGCGCGCAAATCTTACCGCAAAGCTTCCAGTCGATACGCATGCATTTAACGCGAAGCTTCAAAGGCACGCCCTTGGTGAACACGAAGTACCACAGCACCGATATGCACGAGCAAGCTTGGCCGCATACCGTGGCCAGCGCACTTCCCGGCACGCCCATGCCCATAACCATCACGAAGATGTAGTTGAAGATAACGCACGCAACGGCGCCCACCACCATGGTTAGCAGCGCGCGATTCGGCGCGCCGGCCGTGCGGATGAAGTTGTTGATGCCGAAGCCCACGCATTGCAAGATGTAGCCATAGCTGATGATGCGCAAGAACACCTTTGCGCTCTCGCGCACATCGTCGGTTGCCGACGAGAACGTGAGCAACGCCTCGAACACCACAGGAATCGAGGCGCAGATGATCACGACGAACCACAGCACAAAGCAAAGCGAGAACGTGTTTCCCAGCACCTTCTCGGCAAGGTCGCGGCGCTTCTCGCCCAACTTGAGCGATGCCAGCGCATTGCCACCAACGCCCACCATGGAAGCAAGCGCAATGAAGACGCACATCGTGGGCATGGCGACCTGCGTGGTGGCCAAGCCTATCTCGCCCACCGCCTGTCCCAAAAACAGCGCATCGATTAGGTTGTAGGCCGCATTCACCATGATTCCCACGATGGAAGGGATGGCGAACTCCACTATCAGCTTGGGAATGGACGCGCTTCCAAGGCGCGTCACCTTCTCCTCGTCGCGCTTTGCTGACTCTTGCTCGCGCTCAGCTTTCCGCTGGGTTTCCGCCAGCTGCTCGTTTTCTCTCTTGCCCTGCTCCATGTCACAACCTCAACACGCAAAAAAGCGCCTAGGCGCTTCGCTTCGAAACCTCTGCCTTCATACTGCTGAGCATCGCCGATTCGGCTAGAACCCGCTCGAAGATGCCTGCCGTCAATGGCGTAGGTGAACCTCGCCGCTCGAGAACACCTGGATATCATGAGTTGGGTTTTCTATCACAAGGCGCCCTTGAGCATCGACAGCACGCACGATGCCTTCTGCAAGGCTACCACCAGGCACGAGCACCAGTTGCACAGATTTCCCCAAAAGGCAGCAAGCTTCACAATATTCAGGGCGAAAGGCAGCGAATCCCGCACCTTCCCACCGCTCCACATGCCTCGCCAAGCTTGCCAGAAGAGCATCGCCGCATGCTTCCACGCACTGCTCACGCTCGCCCTCGGGCAGTTTTGCGAAATCGCAAAGATAAGCTGGCACATTGCTTCCCTGCAAGGGGGCAGGCTCGGCCAAGCGGAAAAGGTTCACGCCCATGCCTAAGCATACGCCACCCGCATGGGACTCGCATGATATGCCCACGAGCTTTCCCCCGTTGGCCAGGATGTCGTTGGGCCATTTTATGGAGAGCGTCTTCGCAAGGCTATCGCGCACCGATGCCTCCCCCGGCAAACTACTCGCGTATTCCAGCAACCCTTCCCGTATGGCTAGGGCAGCTACGAGCGCCAAGGTGGGCCATTCGGCTTGCAGACGCTGCGGCCGCAATAGCACGGACTGATACAAGCCTCCCGCAGGGCTCGTCCAGCTCCTACCCTGCCTGCCATAGCCACCGCTTTGCTGCAATGCGCGACATACGTATCCAGCGCCTCGCCCAGCCTCGAGCGCCTGACGCACCGCGTTGTTGGTCGAATCTACCTCGCTGCGCTTGTCTACGAGAAAATCCATGAGGGCACGCTGGCTACGATATCCTTCGCGCCGCCCCGACGGTCGCCTTCGAGACGTCAAGCGGCACATCATCGGCAAATGCGAAACGCGGACGCAGCTCGTTCAAGGGCTTTGCCACGAAATCGCGCTCGCGGGCAAGCGGGTGCGGCAAGGTGAGTCGCTCGCTTTGCGCAACGTACATCTGATAATCGACGATATCGACATCTATGGTGCGCGGTCCGTTCTCCTCATGCCGCACGCGTCCCAAGCTGTTCTCGATCGCATGCAGGTAATCGAGCAACTCGAGTGGCGGCACGCCCGTGCGCATCAGCACGATGGCATTCACGAACTCGTCTTGGTCTTCCTTGTATGCTGGCTCGCTGGCGTAGAAGCTCGATATGTCCACGATGAGCGAATCGGGCACCGAGCATAGCTGCGCAATGGCATGGTTGATCTGCGCAATCTTGCCCTCCTGCTCTTGGCCTTGCTCGCCTACCAGCGCGATGTTGCTGCCAAGCCCCAATACGACTAACGGGCGCATGTTGCGCAAGGCTGCTGCCGTGAGCTCCACGTTATGCGTGCGAACCACGGTTGCCCCCGCCTCGCATGCCATGAGCGCTTCGGTCGCCGATGCCTCGTCGCGCTCGAGCGGGTTGTCGATGCCATAGGCCTTGCCTATATATGATTTTCGCGAAAGCGCCGCCATTACGGGATATCCCAAGCGCGCCACCTCGTGGATGTTGCGCACAAGCTCGAGCGTTTGCTCGGGCGTCTTGCCGAAGCCGGGGCCGGGGTCCACGCAAATGCGCTCGGGAGCAATGCCAGCATCTTCGAGCATGCGCGCCTGTTGGCGCAAGTAGTCGCAAACCTCGGCAACCACATCGACATACGTCGGGTTATCCTGCATGGTTGCCGGCGTGCCCTGCATGTGCATCACCACCAGACCTGCCTGGCACTCGGTTGCCACTTGCACCATGACAGGGTCACGAAAGCCCGATATGTCGTTGATAATGCTGGCCCCTGCCTCCACGCAGGCACGCGCTACCTCGGCATGGCGCGTGTCGATGCTCACGCAAATGCCCTCAGCCGCCAGCGCGGCCACCACATCCACCGTGCGAGCAAGCTCCTCTTCGAGCGAAACCTCGGCGGCTCCTGGACGAGTGGACTCGCCTCCCACGTCCACGATATGCGCGCCGTCTTCCACTAGCTGCCTGCCGTGAGCCACTGCCGCTTCGAAGGAATCGTGCAAGCCACCATCCGAGAACGAATCAGGGGTTACATTGAGAATGCCCATGATGATTGGCATTCTCTCATCGAATTCGTAATTGCCGCATGACCACATGTTCAGCTTCCTTCCAATCAGCTTCGGAAAGCGCAGCTCGCCGGAACACCTCAGCCACGCGGAGAGCGCTACCGGCTTTGCGTGGAATCGCCTTGCTCTTCACCCTGGCCGGGCTGCTCAGAGGCAATTTGGGGAGTGAAGCCAGGGTCTGCAGGATTACCCTGACCAGCAGAGGAGCCCTGCGCACCAGAATCGACCTCGCTGGCAGCGCTGCCTTGAGCTGCAGGTATCGCACAGGTCGACTCGTCAGGTGCAGCGGGCATCGCCTGCGCAGTGCCTTGGCCAAGCGTGCTTTGCACGAGCCGCGCTTGCTCTTGCTCGTGCCAATTCGGATCTTGCACCTGCGCATCGCGCGCACGCGCAGCCGCCTCCTCGGCTTCCTTGCGCGCGATTATCTCGTCTTCGTGCTCCAAATACTCGTCCCACTTGTTATCGAGAAGCGCCTGGCACGCTTCACCTTCGACCGTCTCACGCTCGAGCAGCACGCCTGCCATGAGGTTCATCTGGTCCACATTCGCCACCAGAATCTGACGTGCGCGGTCGTGGGCCTCTTTCAGGATGCGCGCCACCTCCTCGTCGATGCTCTTAGCTGTGACGTCGGAATAATCCTGCGTGTTGCCGTAATCGCGGCCAAGGAACACCTCGTGGTTAGGCTGGCCGAATACTTGGGTGCCAAGAGGGCTCATGCCGTATTGGGTAACGATGGAGCGCGCTATCTTCGTGGCGCGCTCGAGGTCGTTGCTCGCGCCGGTGGTGATGTCGTCACGGAATATCTCCTCGGCCACGCGCCCGCCCATCAAGACGGCCATCTGGTCCTTCATCTCGCTGAGCGTGTTGAGCACCTTGTCCTCGCCCGGAATGGAGAGCGTGTAGCCCAGCGCGCGCCCGCGCGACACAATGGAAATCTTATGCACGGGGTCGGCGTGGTCGAGCGTATGCCCCACGAGAGCATGGCCGCTTTCGTGATAGGCGATGGTCTTGCGAGTGGATTCGTCCAGCACGCGACCCTTCCGCTCGGGGCCAGCGATCACGCGCTCCATAGACTCGCTCACTTCTTGCATGGTGATGACCTTCTTGCCACGCCTGGCCGTGAGAAGGGCGCTCTCGTTCATCAGGTTCATGAGGTCTGCGCCGGTGAAGCCGGGAGTGAGGGCAGCTATCTTCTTCAGGTCGACGTCGCTGCCGATGGGCTTGTCGGCAGCATGCACTTGCAAGATATGCTCGCGGCCCTTCACATCGGGCGTGTCCACCACGATCTGACGATCGAATCGGCCAGGACGCAAGAGGGCCGGGTCTAGGATGTCCGCGCGGTTGGTGGCCGCTATGAGCACGACCGAATCGTTCGAGTCGAAGCCGTCCATTTCCACCAGCAGCTGGTTCAGGGTTTGCTCGCGCTCGTCATGGCCACCACCCAAGCCTGCGCCACGTTGACGACCTACCGCGTCGATCTCGTCGATGAAGATGATGGCCGGAGCAGCCTCCTTGGCCTGCTGGAACAAGTCGCGTACGCGCGAAGCGCCCACGCCCACGAACATCTCCACGAAGTCAGAACCCGAAATGCTGAAGAAGGGAACGCCCGCCTCGCCTGCCACGGCACGCGCAAGGAGCGTCTTGCCGGTGCCTGGAGGGCCCACCAGCAGGCAACCGCGCGGGATTTTGGCGCCCAGCGATTGGTACTTCGCAGGATTTGCCAGGTAGTCTTTGATCTCCTGCATCTCCTCCACGGCCTCGTCCACACCAGCGACGTCCTTGAACGTAACGTCGGGACGCTCCTCCACTGCCTTCTTCGCCTTCGTCTTGCCGAAGCCCAACTGCTGATTGTTCGCCTTCTGCATTTGCACGAAGAAGAACCAGATGATCACGCCGAACAGGATGAACGGCAAGATGGACGCGAAGATGTCGAACCACTGAGTGGGCAGCTCCACGTTATAGGTGATCTGCGGGTGCGCCGACACCAGTTCGGCGAGCGATTCTTGCCCCACATAGGTGGAAACATAGCGATGCTGCTGGCCCAGCGTGACCGATTCAAGTTGCTGCGTCTCCACTTGGTCGGCGCCAGGAACCTTCGTGGCAATGCCTGCGCCCAACGCATCGAAGGCGCGGTTGAAGCCGTTGAGCTCGGTCTCTCCCGCCGTCACGGCCGGGAAGTAGACGCCGGTAACGCTGTAGTTGCGCGCGTCGTAGGTAACCGACTCAACGCGGTCCTGTTCCAAAGCTTGCAGGAACTCGGAAGTGATCAGCGTATCGACGGGCATGCGCTCTTCCTCGCTGCCCCCATCGCGCGACAAGAAGAACTGCTGCGACAAGAACACCAATACGATGACGGCAAGGGCAATCAGCAGGATGCTGTTGCGGTTTCCCCAACCTGGTCCGCCGTTCTTGTTCTGCGGTGTGTCTTTGGCCATGTGCTCTATCCCTCTTCATCCAAGGGCGCCGTGCGCCTGAACGTTAGCTTATGCGTACACCTCGGGCTTCAATATGCCTATATAGGGCAAGTTGCGATATCTCTGCGCGTAATCCAGCCCATAGCCCACCACGAACTCGTCGGGGCACTCGAAGCCGATATGCGCACATTCAACAGCCTGTTGGTTGGGCAGCTCCTTGCGAAGCAACGCAACCGCTGCAAGCGAAGCTGGGTTGCGCTGACCAAGCAAATCCATTAGGCAATGCAGCGTAAGCCCTGTATCGAGGATGTCCTCTACCAAAATCACGTGCTTTCCCTCGATAGGATCCGATGCATCCTTCAGAAGCGCAACCGTTCCCGAGCTTTGCGCCTGGGAGCCATATGACGAAACCGCCACATAATCCATCTCCAAGGGAAGATCGATAGCGCGTGCAAGGTCGGCTGCGAAGATGGCTGCCCCACGCAGCACGCAAAGCAGCAACACCGTTTCACCAGCATCGGCTGCTGGTGCATAGGCACGCGCAAGCGCCGCGCCGATTTGCTCGACGCGCTGCTTGATCTCGTCTTCGGCATGCAAAATGCTCTGTATATCCTTGTGCATGCGACCTTCCGCTTTCCAGGCAACAAGGGAAAAGTGTACCATCAGCGTTAAGAATTGCATCGAAATGCAGCGGCGCGTTGTCGTTCTGCCATGATTTTTCCATGCCTTGGGACGCTGCTTTCCCGCTGCCCAGCAGTCCGCGTAGATTCTCATGCTTGGCTTCGCGCCCAAACGCAACGGCGAAATCTATCACGAACCAGTAAGTTCACCTAACCTAAATCAGATTTCACCTGCGTTTGTGGGCTGCAGAATCGCATTTCGAATCAACGCGGACTGCTGGGCACTCGCTTGAAACGTACATTTTGGGGATAAAGCTAAGCCAAAAGCTCGGGGAACATCTCCAGAAGCCTGCCGACCGGAAGGCCCATCACCGTGTCGCGCGAACCGTCTAGCTTCTCCACGAACGCGCCCGCCTCGCCCTGGATCCCATAGGCGCCCGCTTTGTCGAATGGGTCGCCCGTTCGGATATAGGAAGCTATCTCGGCATCGCTCAATTGCTTGAACGTGACGTTCGCTACATCCGCGAAAGTGCGATACACGATGCCGAACTCCTCGCCTTCAGCGTGCACGAGCCAAAGCGACACCCCCGTGCACACCTGATGCGTCCTACCCGAAAGCTCTCCGAGCATGCGCCGAGCATCTGCTTCGTCATGCGGCTTGCCAAACACCTGCCCATCCAAGGCTACGATGGTATCCGAGGCGATGATGGCCATGGTGCCTTGGTAGTCTTCGCTTGCCAACTGCTCTACAGCAGCATGCGCCTTGCGCTCGGCAAGCTTCTTGGCGGCTTCGACGGGGTCTTTCAAGTCGTCAGGGTCAAGTGATTCGTCGACATCCACCGCATGAATGCGAAACCGAACACCCGCCTTTTCGAGCAAGTCTCGCCTGCGTGGCGATGCGCTTGCCAGCACTACGTCAAGTTCGCCCGGCTGCGTCATCACTGGCGTCCCCTACGCGTGCGAAATGCGGCCATGGGCTCGATGCGCACGCCTGCCTTGTTGGCGCTCACGGCCAGGTTCCCTTGGATGTTGGCCACATAGCCGCCAACGACGCCGTCTTCGGCGAACGCCTCGAGCACCGCTCCGATGCTGCGGGCTTCGATGCGGCTGTCATCGCCGAGCATGCGCCGCAGGATCTCGGCCACCACCCGGCGCTTGAGCGGCAAGGGCTCCTTGGCCATGCGGGGGCTCACCAAGCATGCCACCACGTCTCCTTGGGCCCATTCGACATCGCGGGCGATCAAGTCGTTGGTCATGGCGCATAGCATGTCGTCCTCGTCGCCGATCTGGTTCATGGTGCGCGTAAGGGTCTCGCTCAAGCTGGGGTTGTAGCGCTTGGCGAGAGGCACGATCTCGTGGCGCACGTAGGTGCGGAACCTATCGGAGTGCGCGTTGGTGGCGTCTTCGCGCCAAAGGTCGCCGTTGGGGTCGCGCATGACCGGCAAGCCGGCGGCGGCGCGCTCCTTTATATAGGTGCGCAGGCGCTCACGGCTCACATCCATGAGCGGGCGCACGATGCGCCGGTTTCGGTACTTCATCGCACGGAACCCACCGGGCCCTGTGCCCACGATGGAGCGCATGTAGAAGTTCTCGATGCGGTCATCGGAGTTGTGCGCTACGAACGTGCGCCCCTCCGAAAGCGGCATCATCTCGGTTTGGCAGAAGGCGGCAAGGGTTTCCTGGGCAGCCTGGTAGCGCAGGCGGCGCGCCAGCGCCTCGATGTTCTCGCCCGTTTGGGCACCGAGCTCCTGCACATCGATGCGCACCGAGCGAAACGGGATGTCGAGCAGCTGCGCCAAGCCCCGCACGAACTCCTCGTCGCCATCGGAGTCCTCGCCGCGCAGGCAATGGTTCACATGGAGGATCTGCAAGCTGCCGAGCTGGCCCTGACCCTGAAGCTCCTTGGCCACGTAGGCAAGCGCCGTGGAATCGCCTCCGCCCGACACCATGAGGACCACGGGCGACTCAGGAGTGCACAGGCGCTGCTCGCAGATGGTTGAAAACGCATGCTCGACTACATCCATGGGAACCTCAGCTCTCTTCTGGCACTTGGTTCTGCGCACACGTTAGGCCAAAGCTCGCATATGCACGCCATCATTCTAGCACCGCGACGCCCTGAAGCCGGCGCGTCAAAGCATCAGGGGAACTTAAGCGAAGAGGGCTGCTCCCCGCTCGAGGGCAACGACGGTCTGCGCGGCGCTCAGATGCACGAGCACGGCCTCTTCGTTGCTATGGCAAGTCTCGAGCAGCGCATCATAGGCGTAAGGACACGTAGCCCTCGTCTTCTCGATGCCAGCCTGGGTCAAGCTCAACTCCTTCATGCGCCTGTTCTCGCTCTTTCGCTGCTTGCAAACGAGTCCCATGGACTCCAGCGCCTTGAGCGGAGCGGTGACGTCACTGCTCTTCAGAAACAAGCTATCTGCGACCTGCGAAGCCGTCGCACACGACTCGAAAAGATAGAGTGCGAGCATGATGCGAAACTCGTTCGTCTTCAAGCCTATCTCCCCCAGCCGCTGCTCGGTGAGTGTGCGCGATATCATGACCGCATCGAAGAACGCCGTATCCAAACGGAACCTGCCGTTCTCTATGCGCTGCACATCGTGAAGCGTCACGGCGTTGGTGGAGCTCTTGAACGCAACTTCAAGTTGCTCGGGGGTAAGGTTGCTCCAATAGCCTTCCAGGAAGTCCCTCACGCAGCGGTCGGCCTTCCCTATCTCCGCAGCACCCTTGTTCGTGAGCGCCAGGGAAACGACGCGCATATCGTCAGGGTCCTCAGCCCGGCTCACATAGCCCTCTTCGACAAGCCGCGAGATGGCAGCCGAAATGGTGCTGATGCCCACATGCAAGCAAGATGCGAAATCGGTAGCGCGAAGAGCTTGCCCGGGAGCGCTCAGCAGCCGCAGCAACATGCGATACTGCAAGGTGGTTATCCCGCAGCGGTCGGCGAGCACGCGGCTGATCGACTTGAAGAGCAAGTTCATGATGGATAGGTAATCGGCCAGGCCCGCAACCGCATCTCTATGGTTCCGATGGCTAGGATCCTCGAGCTTCGCCCTTTGGTGATCGACCTTCGTCTCGAGCATGGAGCCCTCCTCGCTTCGTCTGGCTCACATTTGCTCAAATTACAATATGGTTGAAATCCAATGTTGTCAATGGAAGTTGCTTTACCGGATTTCACACAGGTCTATGCTTGAGACAGTGGCAAAGGGCATTTGCCCTGCAAGGATTACGAGGAAGGCGAAAGGAGTTCGGTATGTCGGAAGAATCGTTTGTCTACACGGCTTGCCCTGGTTGGGGCGACCACGACTACTGTGCGCTCAAGACCATCGTAAAGGATGGCAAGATCGAGCGCATGGAGCGCGTGGTCTACTCTGCGCCAGAGGAACCTGACGGGCATATCTGCCAGAAGGGCTGCCTGGCTGGACGCCAGCCCTACGATCCAAAGCGCCTGCAGAAGCCGCTCAAGCGCGTCGGCGAGCGCGGCGAGGGCAAGTTCCAGGAGATCAGCTGGGAGCAGGCCCTCGACGAGATCGGCGAGAAGCTCTGCAAGATCCGCGACGAGCACGGTGCCGATTCGGTGGTGCTCTGGAACCTGGGCGCCGGCGTGCCCGCGCAGTACAGCTTCGAGAACCTCATGCCGTTCCGCTTCGCCAACACCTTCGGCGTCACGGTGCCCCTGGGCTCCATCGGCCTGGACAACGGCCCGTTCTACGCCGAGTTCTACAACGCCGGCAGCGAGTTCCAGCGCACCGTCATCGACCCGCGCATCATGGTGGGCACCGACCTCATCTACGTGTGGGGCTGCAACCCCATCGAGAACCAGATGCGCTGCGCGCAGAACCTCGTGCGGGCGCGCGAGGCCGGGGCGCGCATCGTGGATCTGGGCCTGATCTTCGACGGCACCGCCGGGTTCGCCGACGAGTTCGTGGCCATGAAGCCGGCGTCGGACGGCTACCTGGCCATGGCCATGGTGAACTACATCCTGCAGAACGACCTGCAGGCCAGCGACTACCTTCTGGCGCGCACCATTGCGGCCTACCTGGTCGATGACGAGACGGGCCAGCTGGCGCGCAGCGAGGACGGCGGCTGCTTCTACGTGTGGGACAACGCCACGGGCGCTCCCGCGGCGGTGGCCGCCAAGAAGGGAGACTACCCCGAAGGGGCCGACATCCCGCTGTTCGGCACGTTCCAGTTCGACGGGCGCAGCTACACGACGGCGCTGCAGAAGCTGAAGGACGGCGCCGCCGAGTACACGTTTGAGCTTGCTGCCGAGAAGTGCGGCATCTCGGCGGCCGACGCCGAGCGGCTCGCGCGCGACTGGGTGGAGGCCGAGAACGCCTTCATCCTGTCGGGCTACGGGCTGCGCTATCGCAACTCCAACGAGACGTACCGCCAGTTCCTGCTGCTGGGCGCGCTGACCGGGCGCCTGGGCAAGCCAGGCTCGGGCGTGTTCGAGGCGCTGCAGCTGCAGAGCTGGCCGCTTGTGTTCAACGACATTCCCATCAGCTGCCCCGACGGCGTGGCCGGCGTGAAGTCGGTGCCCGTGCGCATGGCTGAGTGGTTCGCGCGCGCCGAGGCCGACGATAGCCCCTACAAGGCGCTCATCGTGTGCTCGGGCAACCCCGTGCACCAGCAGCCCGACCGCCAACGTTGGCTCGACGTGGTGCGCGACATGGACCTGGTGGTCGACTACGACGTGTGGCTCACCGATACCGGCGAGATAGCCGACTACGTGCTGCCCGACCTCATGTCCTTCGAGCGCGAGGACCTCATCACCGGCGCTTGCTACAACCACATCATCCTGCAGGAGCCGGCCATCGAGCCGCAGGTCGATGGGCATGAGCCGGTGTGGGTGTTCAGCGAGCTTGCCAAACGCGTGGGGCTGGGCGACTACTTCACCATGAGCGGGCCCGAGTACATCGACATCCGCCTGCAATCGCAGTACCCGCTGATCGCGGGCGTGCAGCCGCCGCTGACCTACGAGCGCTTGAAGCAGGAGAAGATGATCCGCGCCGCAGCGCCGCCCGAGCCCAAGTACACGCCCTACCTCAACCCGGCCGAGGTGCTGGACAACGAGACTGGCCGCATGGAGATCATGTATTCCGAGAAGCTTGCCGACCTCGGCATGGCGGTGACGAAGGTGCTCGAGCCGAACAAGATCGGCAAGTCCGCCGAGTATCCCTACCAGCTGTTCACCGGTCGCCAGCGCTTCTTCATGCAGTCGAGCTTCACCGACGACCCCATCACCGTGAAGCTCTCAGGCGAGACACCCGCCACGCGCCTGAACCCCACCCAGGCCGAGCGCTTGGGGCTGGCTGACGGCGATACCGTGGAGGTCTACAACGACCGCGGCCACGTGGTGACCAGGCTCGTGCTCGACGAGAGCGTGCCTGATGGCACCGTGCACGTGTGGTTCGGCTGGCGCCGTCGCCAGTTCGAGGAGGGCACCTACGCCGAGATCACCCATCAGTGCGCCGGCCAGGACTCCCAAGGCCCCCTCGAGGACAAGTGGTTCTCCGACTGGCTTGCGGCTGGGCATCACCCCAATCCCTACGTGGAGGCGATGAGCTCGCTCACGGGCTCCACCGACTGCTACTGGGATTCCTACTGCAACATCCGCAAGTTCGCAGGCGAGATCACGCCCAACCCGCAGGGCACCATCGTGAAGGAGGCTTAGGTCATGGCTTACAAGATGTTGGTCGACATCGACCGTTGCATAGGATGCTGGACCTGCGCGATGGCGTGCAAGGTTGGCAACCATCTGGATGACGACGAGTTCCGCGTGGAGGTGAAGACCCACGGCTCCGGCCAGGGCATCGACCGCCCCGAGGGCGTCTACCCCGACCTGCACATGTGGTGGCAGCCCATCTACAAGACGAGCTGCACCTTCTGCGCCGAGCGCGTGAAGGAGGGCAAGCCCCAGTTCTGCATGATGGATTGCCCCACCCAAGCCCTGGCATGGGGCGACGACACCGACCCGGCTTCGCCCTACAGCGTTGCCAAGGCACGGGTGGAGGAGCATGGCGCGAAGATCTGGGCGCTCGACGATGCCGGCAGCGGCACGCGCGCGAGCGTGGAGTATGCGCGCAAGTAGCTAGAGCACGCGCGATCTTGCTTTAGAATGCCCGCATGGAGGCACTCGAGCTCATACTGTTCTTGCTGGCGGCAATCGTTGCGTCGAGCATCGTTGGCAGGTTCCTGCCTGCCCTCTCGCTGCCGCTCGTGCAGATTGCGCTGGGTGCACTCATCGCGGTGTTCGTCACCTCACCGCTCGAGATCGGGCTTGATGCGGAGCTGCTGCTCATCCTGTTCATAGCTCCGTTGCACTTCAACGAGTCCCGCCACGTCGATTCGGGTGCCCTCTGGAAGAACCGCAGGGGCATCGTCTCGCTCGTGGTGGGACTCGTGCTCGTTACGGTGGTAGCTGTGGGCTTCACGCTCCATGCACTGCTTCCCATCATTCCCCTCTCGGCTGCCATCGCCCTCGGAGCCGCCATGGGATCCACCGACGCCGTGGCTGTAACCGAGCTCTCGAAGGACTTCCGCTTCGGCAAGCGCCATGAGACGCTCATCACCGGCGAGGCCTTCTTCAATGACGTGACCGGCACCGTGGTGTTCAAGACGGCCATCGGCCTTGCTGCCACAGGTGCGATGTCGCTCATGCACGCTGGGGAGGAATTCGCGCTCGACCTCTTCGGAGGCATGGTCGGCGGCGCGGTGCTCGGGTTCCTAGCATGGGCACTCCTCGAGCTCATCCGCCGTCGCGGCATCGACAGCCCGAGCCTCCACGTGACCCTGGAGCTGCTCTTGCCCTTCGTCATCTACCTCATCTGCAAGCAGATCCACATCGGCGCGGTCATCGCCGTGGTTATGGCTGGCATGGTCATGTCGCTTCTGCCCCACCGCCACACGGCCCAGATGGCCCGCCAGCAGATGCAGTCGAAGGGCGTGTGGGACACGCTCGGGTTCATCCTGAACGGTTCGACCAAGAGCTCAAGGACGCGGGACTCTACAGCGGCGATGGCGAAGCCGACGAGGACTCCTCATCTCTCGCCGCCCATTTCAAGGCCTTGCGCGAGACCTACGACGCCGTGGAGGACATCCAGGCGCAAGCCCTCACCCGCGAGCTCGAGTTCGTGAAGGAGATGGCGCAAAGCGGCGAGATCGACGCCAAGCACGCCAAGGAGCTGCGCAACGACATCTACATTCAGCAGCTCACGCTCTAGCGCACTGAGGCGCATCTTCGCGCGGACATAGAGCAGGCACCAAACTGGGCGGAAACCCTGCCTTCGCAATCTGCCTTGAAAACTTCCCTACTTTGGCTATCATAGAGCCTCAAATGGTTCCTTTTGGTTTAGCAACCTTGCATGACGAGCTTGGTTGCCTCGGGGAATGCAGGTGAGATTCCTGCGCTATACCAGTAACCGTAAAGCCATCTGAACCTCATTGCCAGCCCGCTCATGAGCTGGTTGCAATGGAATCGGATGCGAAGTCGGACTACCGAGCCATACGACCGGAACCCTGGAAGATTGAGGTCGAAATTGAAAGCGAAGAGATCCTTCGCCGGTGTGGGCATCGCGCTATGCGCAGCGCTCGTCTGCATCGGGGCCGTTCTGGTGATAAGCACTGCAATGGCCAGCACTCCACCGGATTCCACCCAAGCGAACAGCAGCGTCCAAGAAGCGCCCGAGAGCCTAAGCTCCATGGGCAAAGACGCCTCAACCGCAGACGCTGGCGAAACAGACTCCCCGGCGCCAGAGCAGGCAGCAAGCCAAGCGGGCTCGCCAACGCCGGCCGAAGAGAGCGCTCAAACGAACTCGGATGCCCAAGGTTCCTTAGGCCCGGTCAATCCGACTTCCATGAGCAGCAACAGCGGCTCCTCTAGCCAAAACGCTCAAGCAGCGGCGGACTCCCCCGCTGCCTCTCAGTGCACTATCAGCATCGACTGCTCCGCTGCGCTCGCGAACCGCGACAAGCTCAGCGCTGGCATCATCCAGAACATGCCGGCCAATGGCCTGATCCTATCGCCTTCGGCAATCGAGCTAGCAGAAGGCGACACTGCATTCAGCGTGCTCCAGAAAGCGTGCTCGGTGGCTGGCATATCCCTCGACTACACAGGCGGCCTTTTTGGAGGCTCGGCATATGTTCGAAGCATCGGTCCCATCGGCGAGTTCGACTGCGGCCCTCAATCGGGATGGACTTACACGGTCAACGGCCAGATGGTCTTCGTGGGCGCCTCCGACTACGTGATGCAACCAGGGGACACGCTCACCTGGTCGTACACGTGCAGTCTGTAACCCAAAGCCCATCCACTCAAGCGTTTGTCTCAGCGCGCAACGCGCAATCGCATCGCATCAATCGCAGGAAAGGCGGATTGCCCAGCAGCAATCCGAAGGGGAATAAGGAGGAACAACGTGCAAGCAAAGAAGATGAAAGGGTTATGCGAAAGAGCCCTGGCGCTGCTGTTATGCGTCTCGCTGGTGTTTGGGTTGAACCCAGCCAGCGCCCTGGCGACAGAGCTCAACCAACAAGAAGGCGTTTCGGCAAGCGAACTTGCGCTCGATGAAGACGTGGCCGCCGATGGCGAAGCGAGCGACGCCGAATTGGCAGATGACAGCATGCTCGCCGAGGGCACTTCGAGCGACGAGGCAGCAAGCGAAGCAGTCGATGGTATCGCCGAGCAGCCAGAAGATGAAGCCGCAAGCGAGCTTGCACTCGACAACGCGACAAATCCTGACGATGAGGATGCGATTGAGAAAGCGGCAGAGCTGCTGACAACATCGCTCGGCACCAAGAGCACCGAAGATGAATCCCGGACCACGAACACAGCGACGGCCACGGTGAGCTACACCGCACAGATGGATGACAAGTTCACCGTTGCTCCGCAGGTCGGGGTTACCGTGCGCGGCGACTTGGCAGAGAGCTACGGCTACACCGATAGCGTGACCGATGGCGTGTCCGTGCTCGACGTGCTGGTGGACGCGCACGTGCGCGCATTCGGAGAGGATTTCACGCTCGAGACGGCAAGAAGCTTCTTGGATATGAACAGCTCTGGTTTCATCAACACCATCTTCTGCGAGGAAACGAGCAGCTGCGGGTTCGTCTACAACGACTCCTATGCCTATGATGGCGCATACGGAGCCACAGTGACCACCCAAGCGGTCTATGATGGCGATACCGTGAACTTTTTCCTCTATCAAGATGTCGAGTATTACATGGACTTTCTCACGTGGTTTTGCCAACATGACGTCTACGTACCATCGATTACGAGCAATGGTTCCGAGCCAATCGAACTCTCCGTAGCGGGATACATGTTCGCCTACTGTGGCGATTACTATAAAGATGCAGCATCGCTTCATGCTGCTGGCGAGGCAATCGACTCTGCTCGTGTGGGCTGGGTGGACGTCGAAACAGGAGCTATCGACGAATGCGCGATTGCCGACGAGGATGGCAACGTATCTGTGACGCCGCCTACAGAAGAAGGCACTTACTACCTGACCGCCTACTACACTGAAGAGGACGCAGAGGATATGGGCTATCCGCTCATCATGCCGCTGCTTCCCGTGGTGGTGGACGCGAGCTACGTGCCTCCCGTCGTGAACCCGAGCGGCCTTTCGAACCTGGAGGTGATGAGCTTCCAAAGCAACCCCAGTGCTTTAGCTCTTACTCCGAAATTCAACAGCGACGTCTATGAATACACGGCTCCCGAAGTTGCCTATGAGGAGATATCCGTCTTCCGCAGCTTCTATGTGCGCGCAACCTCCCTCTCAGCCGATGCGACGATGACGGCAACTCTCAATGGCGAAAACGCAACTATTCTTACCTCGGGAACGCTTGCTAACTTCATGAGGGAAAATGGTTTGAAGCCTGGCGCCAACAAGCTCGTCGTCACCGTGACCAATGACGAGAGCACCACCACCTACACCGTGAACGTGTCGATGTTCGACCCCAATGCCCCGGTGGGGCCCGAACCGCTCGAGCCCATCCCCTCGCAGGAGGAACTCGATAAGCTCGCGAATGCCACCGCCGCGTATCTGGCCAGCACGATCACTAGCCCGACCTTCAGCTCGCTTGGCGGCGAATGGGCGGTCATCGGGCAGGCACGTGGCAGCTTCGAGGGCGCTAGCAGCTTCACAGCCACCTACGCGAAAAACCTCGCCGCGGAGCTCGCGCGCACCAACGGCGTACTGAGCAAGAGCACCTACACCGACTATTCGCGCGTTATCCTGGCGCTAACCGCAGCCGGCTACGATGTGACCGACTTCGCTGGCTATAACCTGCTCCAACCGCTTGCAGACATGCAGGCCGTTGCGAAGCAGGGCGTCAACGGGCCCATCTGGACGCTCATCGCGCTCGATTCGCATGGATACGACATCCCTGCCGTCGAAGGCGCCGATAAGATGCAAGCGACGCGCGAAGGGCTCATCGGGGCAATCGTGGACGCGCAGCTCGAAAACGGCGGCTGGAACATCGCTGGAGACAGGCTCGATGTGGACATGACCTCCATGGCCCTGCTCGCACTTGCTCCCTATGCAAGCGATGCGGCAGCAAACGCGGCCGTGGAGGCAGCATTGGCGGGCCTCGAGAGCTTCCTTGCCGACGACGCCAATGCTGCGGTCATCGCGAACCTCGGACCCGATTCCTATGCACAGCTGATCTCAGCGCTCATCGCATGCGGTGTCGACGTCGCAACCGATGTCAGGTTCGGCGTGGATGGGAAGTCGCCCATCAGCAAGCTCGTCTCCTTCGCAAGCGAAGACGGCACCTTCAGCCGCACCTTAGGCGGCAAAGCCGACCTGCGCGCAACCGAGCAGTCGTTGCTCGCGCTTGTTGCCTACCAGCGCTCCGTCGATGGAAGCGGCTCGCTCTACGACATGAAAGACGTGATCATCGACAAGCATCAAAGCCCCATGCAGGGCCCCGAGGAAGAAAACCCTGTGGTTCCAACCAATCCCCAGCAGCCAGCAAAGCCCACCACGCCGCAAACGCCCGAGAGTCCTTCTGCGGGCAACAACGCGAACGGCAACAGCAGCAATGCCAACGCTGGGAATCCCTCCGAGGGAAGCGCGCTTTATCCGGGTGGCAGCACTACAAGCCTCCCAGCTCCCAATGCGACATCACCCGAGAGCGAGCAAGAGGCAAGCGCGTCTACGGACCAAGCGAAAGATACTGCTGTCAAGGCGACCGCCAACGTTGCTGATTCCGAGAACCCCTTAAGCGGGACGGAGGACAACTCGCCCTCTCCCTTCCTCATAGTGGGCATTGCCTTGATCGTCCTTGGCGTTGCCGGCGCGCTCTTCTTCCTAATGAGGCGCTCGGCTCAGAACCGATAGGATCCCAAGCCGATACGAAAACTGACGCCGAGAAGAAGCCTTGGCGAAATCACAGAGCCGCTGCAGCGCGCGAAACGTTGCAGCGGCTCTCTTCGTTTTCCATCAACGTCGCAAAGTGGTATTCCAAACGCTACAAGCCCTTCCTTAAAACCTCTTTCCCGCAGTCTCTTCGACTTCCCAAGCAGAACCTCACGCAAAGAGCTCCTCGGTTTGCGCCATGCGCTCGGATATGCGCACGCCGAACGGGCAATTCGGCTCGCAGCTCTCGCAATGGATGCAATCAACCGCATTCTTATCCAGTGCAAGGTAATGCTCGCGCACGCTTTGAGGCACTTCGCTTTGAGCAAGGACCAAATCGGCGAACTTGTTCACCGTGGCAATATCGATTCCCACCACGCAGGGTTGGCAATGGCCGCAATACGTGCATTTCCCGTAGTAGGCATGAGCAGGCGCGCCTGCTAGCACGCTCGCGTAATCGAGCTGATCGGGCGTGGCATCTTCGTATGCAAGGGCCTCCATTGCCTCTTGGACGCTCTTGTAGCCCGCCAGCACGCCTTCCAAACAATCCAGATCTGCTCGGCGATTCTTTGCAAAGCCTTTGCATTCGCATGACACGCACTTGATGGGTGCGGCGCATTCTTGGCATTGAGCCTAAAGGCTTTCCCCTGCCAGGGGAATATGAAACCGAAGGAAAGGAATTCAAATGGTTCTTCGATCGTGCAAGAGAATGCTTGCGGCCATAGCGTTGGTCGCATTGATTTCAGGCGCACTATGCGCCTTCGGATGCGCTGCTGGCAACACCACGCCAACAAGCAGCAACGACGCACCCAAACCACAAGGCAACGAGATATCGGTCTATTCGCGAGAAGATGGCTCTGGCACGCGAGGTGCATTCATAGAGCTCTTTGGCCTGGAGGAGAAGGCAGCTGATGGCACCAAGATCGATACCACTACCGACAGCGCAGCCATCACCAACTCAACCTCGGTGATGATGACCTCGGTAGCAAGCGATCCCGACGGAATTGGCTACATCTCGCTCGGCTCGCTGAACGACTCCGTGAAAGCAGTGCTCATCGATGGCGTAGAAGCCACGGCCGATAACGTCAAAAGCGGTAGCTACAAGGTCTCGCGCCCCTTCAATATCGTGGTCGCAGATTCGCTGAGCCCGCAAGCCCAAGACTTCATCGACTTCATCCTGAGTTCCGATGGCCAAGCTATCGTGGAAGACAACGGCTACGTTGCAATCGACGATTCTGCTGTGCCCTATTCGGCAACAGGCATAAGCGGGAAGGTCGTGGTGGCTGGGTCATCATCGGTAACCCCCATCATGGAGAAGCTTGCCGAGGCCTACCGCGCCATGAACCCGAACGTTGCCATCGAAGTGCAGCAATCTGATTCCACCACGGGCGTGAATATGACCATAGAGGGCACCTGCGACATCGGCATGGCCTCGCGCGAGCTGAAGGATTCCGAATCGGGTTCAGGAGCTAAGTCCCAGGTTATCGCCAAGGATGGAATAGCAGTGATCGTTGCTCCTGGCTCTTCGATAGAAAAGCTCACCAGCGCCCAAGTGAAGGACATATTCTCGGGTGCGGTGACGAACTGGGCAGAAGCGATTGGCTAGCCCATGCAATCGACTCAGAGAAAGGAAGGCGCGGCACAAATCCTCTTCGCCTTCGCCGCAGCTGTTTCCATACTGGCCGTAGCGCTGATCTGCGTCTTCCTCTTCGCGAACGGAATCCCAGCCATGGCGCAGATCGGGCTTCCCGAGTTCTTGCTGGGCACCACCTGGAAGCCCGGCAGCGGCCTCTATGGCATCTTTCCTATGATCATAGGCAGCATCTACGTGACGGCAGGGGCAATTATCGTGGGCGTTCCCGTGGGCATCCTCACCGCCATCTTCCTGTCGCGATTCGCCCATAGGCGAATTGCGGCGATCCTGCAGCCAGGCGTGGAGCTTCTGGCGGGCATTCCCTCCGTGGTCTACGGTTTCTTCGGGCTGATGATCATCGTGCCCTTCATTCGCTCCAACATGCCCGGCCGCGGGCTCTCGCTGCTCGCCGCCTCGATCATTCTGGGCATCATGATATTGCCCACCATCGTCACCGTGGCAAAAAGCGCGCTGGATGCCGTCCCCAAGAGCTACTACGAGGGAGCCTTGGCCCTCGGCGCAACCCACGAACGCGCAGTGTTCAGCATATTGGTGCCAGCTGCGTTCTCGGGAATCATGGCTGCCGTGGTTCTGGGCATCGGACGCGCCATCGGCGAGACCATGGCCGTGGTGATGGTTGCAGGAAACCAACCGGTGATTCCGGGGTCCATCTTCGACGGCGTGCGCACCATGACGGCGAACATCGTGTTGGAGATGGGCTATGCGGCCGACCTGCATCGCGGAGCGCTCATCGCAACCGGCGTGGTGCTGTTCGTCTTCATCATGCTGACCAGTCTGCTGCTCGGCGCCCTGAAGAAGCGAGGCGAGGCCCGATGAGCTCGAGGATTCTCCGCTTGCTCGTCTACGTTGGCGCCGGGATCACCACCGTGGTGCTCGCTGGGATCGTGGGATATATCCTGGTGAGCGGCGTGCCCTACCTCAAGCCATCGCTCTTCGAGTGGACCTACACCTCTGAGAACGTGTCGCTTGCCCCTGCACTGGCCAACACGTTGCTCATGGCTTTCCTCACCCTTGCCTGCGCAGTGCCCATCGGCATGGGGGCGGCAATATATCTAGTGGAATACGCCCGCCCCACAAGCCGCTTCGTGCGGATGGTGCGCATGACCACCGAAACGCTGCAAGGCATCCCGTCTATCATCTATGGCTTGTTCGGACTGCTCTTCTTCACCACGATGCTCGGATGGGGCCTTTCGCTTCTCTCGGGAGCATGCACCTTAGCCATCATGGTGCTACCAGTGATCATGCGCACGACCGAAGAAGCCTTGCTTGCCGTGCCGGAATCGTACAAGCAAGGTGGCCTTGCCCTGGGTGCCTCGCGCGTAAGGACCATATTCCGCTGCGTGCTGCCCAGCGCTTTGCCGGGGATTCTCGCAGGCGTGCTATTGGCTCTGGGGCGCTGCGTTGGCGAGGTGGCGGCATTGCTGTTCACCGCGGGCACCGTGGCGCAAATTCCCGATTTCGCAGGAGAAGGAGCGCTGGCGCTCTTCGACTCGTGTCGCACGCTTGCCGTGCACATGTATGTGCTCGCAAGCGAAGGCCTACATATGAACGAAACCTACGCAACGGCCGTCGTGCTGCTTGCTTTGATGACAGCCCTCAACGCAGCAGCCAATTTTGCAACGAAGAAGCTCAAGGAAGGAATGTAGATGATCGCAGCAGAAAGAGCCCACCTAGCAGCAGCGGACACGCCGACAGAAACGGCTTCGCTAGCTGCCCCCACCACTCAAGAGCCATCGGCCACAAAGGTGACGATGGGAACATCGCGAGCAGTAGCTGTCCAAACCACAGACATCCCTCATGACGAAGGGCCGTCCAAGATGCGCGTAGAGGGCTTGAACCTGTTCTACGGAGAATTCCAAGCTCTTAAGGATGTTACCCTAAGCTTTCCCGCCAATGAGATCACGGCGCTAATCGGACCTTCGGGTTGCGGGAAGTCAACCTTGCTGAAAACGCTCAATCGCATGAACGACTTGGTAGAAGGCTGCCGAGTGGAAGGGCGCATAACCCTCGATGAATCCGATGCGTACCGGGATGTGCAGGTGAACGACCTCAGGCGTCGCGTGGGCATGGTGTTCCAGCAACCCAATCCCTTTCCTATGAGCATTTACGACAACATCGCATTCGGGCCTAAGACCCACGGCGTGAAGGCAAGAAGCGAGCTGGATGACATCGTGGAGCAGTCGCTGCGCGATGCAGCCATATGGGACGAGGTGAAGGATCGCTTGAAAGCGAGCGCTCTGGGCCTCTCGGGCGGCCAGCAGCAACGACTCTGCATTGCTCGCGCCTTAGCCATTCGCCCAGAAGTGCTGCTGTTGGATGAATCGACCAGCGCACTCGACCCCCTATCCACCGCGAAGATCGAGGAGTTGGTGTGCGAGCTCGCAGCAAAATACACGGTCGTCATGGTGACTCACAACATGCTGCAAGCCATCCGCATCTCCACCAAGACCGCCTTCTTCCTTCTGGGCGAGATGGTGGAAGCGGGCAACACCGACGATGTCTTCACGCGCCCGAAAGACAGCCGTACGGCCGACTACGTCTCGGGCCGATTCGGATAAGCCAAGGAGGTCAAAGGGTCAGGGCGAATTGGGGGAGCCAAAGGGGTCAGGGCGAATTGGGGGAGCCAAAGGGGTCAGGGCGAATTGGGGGAGCCAAAGGGGTCAGGGCGAATTGTCCTATTCGGTTCAAGAACCGAATAGGACAATTCGCCCTGACCCCTTTGGCTCCCTGACCTCAGATGGATTTCAATCTTTTTCTTGACAGTGTGTATAGGTGTGCATATAGTGTATATAGAAGGGTATATACACTTCTGTGCGGGACGCCGTACGAGCAATCAAAGGAAAGCCTATTGGATCTCATAGTTTCCAAAACGAGCCCGATGCCGATTTACGAGCAGATCACCTCCCAAATCGAGGCACTGATAGTGAGCGGCGAGCTGAAGGTGGGCGACCGCCTGCCCTCCATCCGCTCCTTGGCCAATGGATTGGATGTGAGCGTGATCACCACCAAGCGTGCCTATGCCGATCTGGAACAGTCGGGGCTGATCGAATCGGTTCAAGGCAGAGGCTGCTTCATATCTGACCGCGGCTCCGATGCCATCCAGATGGAGCGGAGGCGCCAGGTTGCCGAAGCCTTGGATAAGACGATGGAACTTGCAGGTTCAGCAGGCATGAGCAAGGACGAGGTTCAAGAGCTGCTCGACAGGGCGCTCAAAGACTATCAGGCCTAGCCAACAACGCTTGGCAGCCTTGCTCGAGCACAGAGGGAACACCTATGAACACAGACGTCATCAGGGTCGAAGGACTCTGCAAGCACTACCGGAGCTTCGAGCTTCGCGATGTGAGCTTTACCGTGCCCGCAGGCATGGTGGTGGGTTTCGTAGGCGAGAACGGAGCCGGCAAGACCACCACCATCGACTGCATATTGGGAGCTGCTTATCCCGATGCAGGCTCGATTCGCATCTTCGGACAAGAGGTGAGCAACGCAAGCCAGCATTACATCGGCGATGCCGCCTTCGCCGGCTTGCGCCAGGACATCGGCTTCGTATTCGACAGCTGCCCCTTTCCCAACGAGTACTCCATCGGCAAGATCGAGCGCATCTGCTCCGCTGCCTACCGCAAATGGGATGTCGAAACCTTCGAGCAGCTCCTGCAAGCCTTCCAGCTCGAGCGCGCGAAGACAGTGAAGGAGCTTTCGCGCGGCATGGGCATGAAGGTGTCTATGGCCATTGCGCTCGCGCATCATCCTAATCTGCTCGTCCTGGACGAAGCAACGGCAGGCCTCGACCCCCTTGCCCGCGACGAGGTTCTTGACCTGATCAAGGCATGCCTCGAGCGCGAAGAGTGCGCGGTGCTGATGTCGAGTCACATCACCAGCGACCTCGAGCGCATAGCCGACCGGCTGCTGTGCATCGACGAAGGACGCATCGTCTTCGATTTGCCAACCGACTCGATTACCGACAAGGCCGGCGTAGCCCATTGCACTACCAAGGACGTTGAGCTGCTCCAGGAATCGGGCGCGTTCGAACCCGGGGAACTGGTTGCGTTGCGGAGCAACTTCTCTACCAACGTGCTGGCAGAGGACAGGTTCGCATTCGCCGAGGCATTTCCCGAAGTACCTTGCGAGCGGCTGTCCATAGAGGAATACATGGCCTTCATGCTGAAAGGGGAACGCCTGTGAAAGCGATGATCATAGCCGACCTCATGATGTCCAGGAGCACCACCGCCCAGCAGTTCATAGTGCCGCTGCTCATAGCCATCTTCATATGCATTGGCATGGAGAGCCTGTTTGCGGCCCCCATCGTGATAATCCTTTCGGTTTGCTACTCGAGGATGTTCACGCTTCTAGCCCTGGACGAGCAGAACGGATGGCAACGCTACCGTGCAGCCATGCCCGTGAGCCGCGCGCAAATCATGGCAGCGCGCTGCATCGCACTGCTGATCCTCGCGCTTTTGGCAAGCCTCTACTCCATCGCCATAACAGCACTGCTCGCCTATGCGCTGCCGCCTATCATGCATGCCATTGGCTTTGCCACCTTCGCGCTCGAGGCTGACTTGCCCATGATCGCGTTCATGGTAGCGCTGGGCCTGCTGTTCACTGCGGTGCTCTCTGGTGCGACGCTGCCGCTCTATGCGCGGTTCGGCATGACGAAGGCAATCGGGTATCTTCCCGTGCTGTTCTTGCTGATCGCCATGGTGGGACTCGGTTTCCTTGGGTCGAGCGCGAAGCAGTCACCAGGCCTCTTCGAAGGGCTGCTGACCGGCATGCCTCTCACCATGACGCTGGCCACCTTGGCCATTACCGTTGTTCTCTTCATCTTGGGAGGCGCACTGTCCATCGCCCTGTACCGCAAGCGCCAATTCTAAGGCCCTCGCGCAATCGAGCGCATGCGGTCGCGAAAGCTTCACGACCCAAGCCGACCAAGCCCATCTCGGGGCCGAACCATAACCGAATGGTAAGCATCGTGGATGGCTGCGAGCGGTATGATTGAGATGTCGTCGGGTTTGCGTCGATTCATCCGTACAGCCCGCCACTCTCATTGGCCGTTAGGGACGAATATGGAAGTCGATCTCATATCGCTTTTCGCCATAGCGGTCGCAGCTTTCATCTGCCCTGTGCTAGCCGCCATTGGCAAGAAGAGGCTGATTCCCGAAACCGTCTTTCTGCTCATTGTTGGCATGCTCATAGGGCCGAACGTGCTTGGCATCGCGAAAGTCGATAGCGCCATCTCGCTGCTCTCCGACCTCGGGTTGGGATTCCTGTTCCTGCTCGCAGGCTACGAGATAGACACCAAAGAGCTTGCGGGCAAGCAGGGACGCCACGGCTTTCTCACTTGGATGGTCACTTTCGCGATAGCAGTTGGCGTATGCTTCGTCATCCCGGAATCGCGAGAGAACCCCATGGGCTGGCTTGCCGTTGCCATCGCTCTCACCACCACCGCCTATGGCACCATCGTGCCTATCTTGCGCGAGCGGGGAATCGCCGACACCCACATCGGAAAGGCAATCACGAACTATGGTGTTTGGGGCGAGCTTTGCCCCATCATCGCCATCGCGCTCGTGTTGTCCTCGCGCACGAAATGGATCACGGTTCTCGTGCTAGCCGCATTCGCGCTGCTCGCAGTACTCACCGCCGTCTTCTCCAAGCGCTTGAGAACCGAGGAGACGCGCCTTGCCAAGTACATCCAATCGCACAGCGACGGCAACGCCCAGATGCTCATACGCGTGATCATGATGCTGCTCGTCGGGCTTCTCGCAGTTTCCGCCGTGTTCGAACTCGACATCGTGCTGGGCGCCTTCGCGGCAGGCTTCATCATCCGCTACATCGTCCCCGAGGGCGACAAGACCATGGAATACAAGCTCGACAGCATTGGCTACGGTTTCTTCATACCGCTCTTCTTCGTGGTGAGCGGCATGGGCATAGACCCTCGCGCCGTTGCCGAATACCCACTGCTGCTCGCATTGTTCATCGTGTCATTGTTGCTCGTACGCGCATTGCCAATCTTCGTGAGCTTGCGCCTCAACCGGGAAACCCGCTCCTTGAGCCCTCAGGAGCGGGCTACCGTTTCGCTCTATTGCGCAACTGCCCTTCCCCTGATAGTGGCCGTCACGTCCATTGCGGTCAGCATCGGGGCCATGACCGACGACATCGCTTCGCTACTCGTTGCCGCTGGAGGGATCAGCGTGTTCCTGATGCCCCTTGCTGCATCGCTTTCGTACAAGGCAATTGCCGTATCGGAGCGCCACCAAAACGCCAAGGAAAGCAAGTAGCAAACCATAGGTACCAGGCCTTCTTTCATCAGGATTCCCGACACGATGGTCACAAAGTCGAGTTTTTCGCTCTCGGCAAGCCAAGTCTCAAGCCCCTAAGCGCCATCACCAAAACACGACCTGGGGTTTTGCGTGGCACGGCGCTTTCAGAAGCGCCATCAAGGGGGTATCGAGGCCCTCTAACAGCGAAAAACTCGAAATCGTGACCATGAGCACCAGGATGAAGCAGACGATTGCAGCGCAAGCATCCTCTCCCACGACGAATCGGGCCCGACGGAAAGATTCCCGTCGGGCCCATTCCTGTCAGGGGCAGCGTGAGCCCCATCATGTTTCGAAACGACGCACCTACTCGCTCTTGGAGCCGTCGCCCTTGGAGCCAACCTCTTCGACCTTCTCCACATCTACTTCCACATTGCCCGCATCGTCCTTGGCCACATAGACGAAGCCAACCTTGCCCTCGACCGGCAGCTCGTTGTAAGCCACCATCTCGGCGATCTCGGCTGCCGTAGCGCTCTTGGGCTCAGTCTCCAGCAAGTATGCCGTATCAGCGCGACGGCTCATGGCCTTGCGGAAGTCCTTGGTACCCACGAAGACTTCCTGCTTGTACGGGTTCACATGCAGCTTCTTCGAACGGTACACGATGTAGGCCAAGGCGGCGATATTCGCAACGAGCGCGATGACCGATACCACCGTATTCACTGCCGGGTTGTTCACGGATTGCACTGCGAACACAGAGTCGTTCACGAACATGGGCACCATCTGGCAGAACATGCACCAGATAGACAGCGTGAACGCGCGGTTCTGAATCCATCCGCCCTTGTTCCAGCAAAGGCCCGCGATGGTCGGCGCCAGCAGCAGCGCAATGCCGCAATACCAAGAGTGGGTAGGCAGGCAATTGTACGTATAGCAGAAGTTCCACAAGTCGTAGGCGATGATGAACACCCACGTCATGTCGGGCCACAGCATGTCTTGGCGCTTCTTGGAGATATAGATGCCAAACCAACCGGTCATGCAAAGGATGTTCAGCAAACCGGCGATCCCGTTGAATACGTTGTGCCAGCCACCGTACAGCACGACGCCTTCCGTGGACACCCATGTGGTGCCGAAGGCGCGAACGGCACTCTCGAAGTCGCTTACCACGGCGATCAGGATGTTGATGGCCACGATGACGAACGGGAAAGCCTTGAACCAATGCGAGCGGCCGATCTTGCCCCAGGAGTACTTGAGCATCATGAAGCCGATGCACCCTGCAGTGGCGGCATATACCTTGGCGTAGTGGAACCAACTGTTCATGTCGGTGTGCGTGGGATTCGTAACAGCCCACTCCACGCCCATGGCAGCACCCACTGCCACGGCGATGCAGTAAACGGTCATGAACCCGCATACCCCGAAGAACATGAATATGCCGCCCGCCTTGGTGCGCCGAGCGAACTCATTCAGCAGAATGAGCGCGATGAGCACCATGAACAGCCCCAACCATTGGAAGAGCGCG
Source organism: uncultured Eggerthellaceae bacterium (assembly GCA_947565915.1). Lineage (GTDB taxonomy): Bacteria > Actinomycetota > Coriobacteriia > Coriobacteriales > Eggerthellaceae > UBA9715. The sequence goes on from CANOHY010000010.1 coordinate 42,581, forward strand.
TGCTCCCCATACACTTCGAACAACACGATTTCCCTCCTAACCTAGAACCGGTCCATATGGAGCGTCTGCGCGATCACATCAGCTATGACGGCATCGTCTGCGTCGGGGTGATTGCGCAGATACCCGATCACACCCAATATGAGGACATAGAACGTCTCATACAGGTGTTCGATCCTGACCTCGTGCAGCTTTCCGTAATCCTGCACCGTGGTATCGATGATGTAGATGGCCGTATGGTGCGCCACGCGATTCACGAATTCTAGGTAGAGCGCAGCGTTCTCGGCTGTGGCCAGCGCAGTATGGAAGGAGTTGCTCTCGAACAGACCAACTCTCAGCAGCTTCACCACCGAAGCGAGCGCATCGTTCACATGGCCCACCTGACGCTCGGCATTCCAATAGGTGAGCGCTTCGATGTAATCATCAATCATGTCGTCGAGCACTGCCGAGGTTACAGCATCCTTATCGGGGAAATAGTGGTAGAAGAGCGAGCGAGCCACGCCTACCTCGTTGGTGATGTCCTGCACCGATGTGCGCGAAAGCCCGTTCCTCTCGTAGAGCTCGCGTGCCGCAGCCACGATTTGACTGCGCCGCTCGTCAGCGCGCTCGGATGCAGCTGCAGGTCGCTTATTGTCCGTTGCTCCCGTTGCCATGCCTCCCCCAATGCCCTAGGAATGCCCTCAACGGGAATTATCAATTTTGATGACATGGCGTCAATGAACACTATTGACTATTCGTCAATATGCAACGCCAAGCGCAGGAAACGACGGCGCACGACGCATAGGCCAGCTCGCAGCCGTTATGCGCAAATGCACAAGTACGCGGGCACAGCTCGCGCCGCCATGCCCGCATACCCCCTCTTATCGGCCATTTAGTGGATGCCTGGCCATACCGCGCCTGGGTTCGGCCCTGCCACGCTGCGATTCTCATCCGTGGTGGGAATCACGCCGTACTCCTTGATCATGCCGTAGATGTCGGTATCGCGAATCTCGTCAAGGCCCCTCGACATCAGCAATCGCTCGAGCATGTTCATGTTCATATCGGTAGCGGGCTTGCCGTCGCGCAGCAGCACCGTGGCATTCAGCAGCACGCGCAAGTCGAAGCAGCTGCCCCACACCTCGGGCACGCCGCGATCGATGTCGAGCAGCGTGTAGACGGCCTCCATACCGGTTCGCATGGAGTACTCAGTGGTGAAGATGGTGTCGCGTGGAGTTTCGGCGAACTGACCGATCCATCTCGCGGCCTTCGGCTCTCGACCGAATGACGAGTCAGTGCCTAGAGACCTGTTGCACCTTCGATTCTATGGAGCAGCGCTCAAACGCACCTTGGTGGCAGCCGGTTGTTCTCGATACCGTTCTCGATTCGTTGGCAGAGCGACAACCAGCACAGCAGCGCTCGCCTCTCAGCAAAATCCTCGAAACTCTATCGCTTACAGCCATTCATGCTCGGCTGCGGCCGAAAACGACGTCACGCTTCTTCGCGTTGGATGTCCTCGATGGCTTCCTCGATTAGCTGCATCTGCTGGCGCGCCTTCTTCTGGCCGCGCACGATAATCAGAATGTATGCGAGCAAGACCACCCAAAGCAGCGCATAGGCGGCAATGAGATACGGAGCCGAGGGAATGATGGTGCTGTAGATCTCTGCCAGAATGGGATTCATGATGGCCGCCTTCCTAATCCAAGAATTCGAGCGACTCTTTTGCCGCCTCGACCCGTTGCGCTAGTCTCACTTGCCCGAAGCGGGCCCGATATAGTACGAATCCGAGCGCAAGCATGCCCACCATGATGATGGCTAGACAGAGCCCCATCTCGCCCGACATGCCGCCTTCCCTCACCACCACGGGGTGAATCGAAGAAGGTATGAGCCGCGTAACCATGAAGCAGATGGGCACGTCCACCAGCGCGATTATAGCCAGCACGGCGCTGAACATGCCTCGTCGCTCGGGGTCGTCAACCATGCCGCGCATGCCTATATAGGCAATCACGATGAGCATGAGTATAAGGTAGGTGGTCAGGCGCGGATCCCATGTCCACCATACGCCCCATTCGAAACGGGTCCACATCTCGCCGGTGATCATGGTCATGATCACGAATAGGAGCGCTATCTCCATGGCAATGCTCGCGCAGGTATCGAAGCGCTCGTTGCGACCAACAAGGAACCTGATGCTGTAATAGCCTGCGAATGCCAGCGCGCAAAACGACACGATGGCAACTGGCATGTGGAAGAAGAATATCTTCTGCGACATCAGCAGCTTATTAGAGACCATGCTATCGCCAATCAGCACCGAGCCATTCGCAGCCGCTCCGTTCACTGGGGGTATGAGGAAGAACGCCATGAGAAACCCCGCCGTGGTTCCCACTATGGCCACCACCAAAGCGATAGAGACCACTTTGTCGGGCCACTGCCCAACCTCGGGAACCGGCCGACCTTTGCCCTTCTCAGACATGTGCATCCTTTCTCCGCACAAGACACCAGCAGCTGCACGCGCGCCCCATTCAATGGCAATCGCCGCAGACGTGCCCTATTCTCCCATCACGAACTGATACAAAAGCCAGCTCAGCAGTATCATTATCACATCATAGCCACAAGCCAAGGCCAACGACGGAACAAGCGAATCGATCATATCGCCCCCCACCAGAAGCGCAGTAGTGGCAGAAACGCAAGCATAGAGCAACGGGAACACCACAGGGATGAACAGCAACGCCAAAAGCACATCCTTGCCGCGGGTGTTCGCAGTTATGGTGGAAAGCAGGGTACCTACCCCGGCAATGCCGACTGATCCCAACAGCAACGGCACGGGAACCAAGGCCACCGAATGCGTAAGCGGCATCTGCCCCGAGAAGAAGAACCAGAACAACGGAACGGCCACCACTTCCACAATCAGCAGGAATAGCAGGTTCGAGGTTGCCTTTGCCAGGAACACCACTCCACGGTCCATAGGTGCCAGCAAAAGCCCCTCGATGCAGCTGTTCTCCTTCTCCTGCGAAAACGAGCGGTTCAATCCCAAAAGCGACGTGAACACCACCATGGCCCACAGCAAGCCGCCCGACACCTCGCGCAACCCATCGCCTTCGCGCGTGAAGCCAAGCGCCACCCCATACACCACGATGACGAGCACGGCATACACCAGCATGGAGACGAACATCTCCTTGGTGCGCATCTCGCGTCGGAGGTCCTTCAGCAGCAGGGCTTTGTATTGCGCGAAGCCGGACACCTTGCGCGCCGTGGCCGTCGCAGTGGCCATCTTGGTCGCTGGATTGGGGTGAGACATCATGCCACTCCCCTTCCCACGGTGCTGCGATAGAGCTCGAAGAGCTCGCCTTCATCCGCATCCGCCAAGCTTTCGAAGAGCACCTTGCGGCCCTTCTCCATGATCAAGATGGTATCAGCTAGCGCAATGCCCTTCTCGAAGTCGTGGCTTACCATGCAAAACGTGCGGCCTGCGCGCACCTCAGCTATGAGGGAGTCGAGCACCTCGGAAGCATGGGGGTCCAACCCGGCATAGGGCTCGTCGAGCAGCACCACTTGCGGGTCGTGCATGAGAGCCCGCGCAATGGCAACGCGCTGCATCATGCCCTTCGAGAACGTGCGCACGCGATCGAAGCGCCGATGCTTCAGCCCCACCGCATCCAATAGCTCCCGCGCACGAGAGGCTGGGTCGGCCACGCCGTACAGCTCGCCATAGAATATTAAGTTCTCCTCGGCGGTAAGGTCGGGATAGAGCATGCTCTCGTGCGAGATCATCCCTAAGCAGAGCCGCACGCTCTCGGGCTGCTCGATGGCGTCCATGCCATCAACCGCAATGCTACCCGCACTCGGGCGTGACAACGTGGCGAGCATGCGCAACAGGGTTGTCTTTCCCGCCCCGTTCGGGCCGAAGATGGTGAGGAAACCACCTTTGGGCAACGTGAAGCTCAAGGAATCCACCGCTTTACGGGGACCAAACTGCTTGGTGAGGCCCTCGACGACGATTGCGTCGTTCGAGCTGCCGCATGCTCCCTTAGCCTCTTTCGCTCTTGGCATCAGACCCTCCGTTTCGCTAACAAGGAGAGGATAGCGCCAAACACGAGCAATGCGAAGCCGACCCACACGAAACCGATCAATAGACGAGCAGATTCCGAGCGCGCCTTTAGCTTCACAGCCGCTTCGATGGGCTTGCAACGGAGGTGCGCACGTTCGATCTTGCATGGAGAGCCGATGTATCGCTGACATCTCGGGAGCATGAACCTATAATCGACCTAATGGTTAAGGGAGGATTCTCATGAAGGTGCGCGCTAAATACCTATTGTTGATAGCTGCGGTCGTATGGATGCTTGCGGGGCTGAACATCTTCAGGCTCGGCATATTGTCGGCAACCGAAACCTACATCCAGCCGTGGATCCTCATCGTGGGCATCCCCGTCATCTTCATTCTGTTCCATATGATGTTCAGCAAGCTTGTGGGCAAGCACGCCGACCGCATCCGCGAATATGGAGAAGAGCGCATGCATGTGCTCAAGTTCTTCGATGCGAAAGGCTACATCATGATGGCCGTCATGATGGGCGGCGGCATCGCACTGCGCTCGTTCGGCATCGTGCCCCCTTGGTTCGTGGGCTTCTTCTACACAGGGCTCGGCGCAGCCCTCACCTTGGCTGGCGTCGGATTCCTAGTGCACTATGTCAAGCGCGGCGGCGAGATCGTTTGCCCCGTTACCAAGAAAGCGCGCCTGGCCTAGCTCGCCCGCGCAACCAAGCCTCTCTACTTGTTGGCAGCTTAGCGCGCCTTCAGCTTCTCGGCTGCCTCCGCGCGCTCGCGGCAAAGGTCAGCCCATTTCGGGATCCTATCCAGCGCAGCTGCCAGCTGGCTCAGCGTATCTGGGATGCCGATTCCCTGCGGGCACATGCGCACGCAAGCACCACAGCCCAGGCAATCCTGTGCTCGCCGCCCTTCGGGCACCACATCCATTTGCATGGAAACGGTGAACGTGGTTGCGAACTGCAGATCGTTGTAAGTAGCCAACAGCATGGGTATGTCTATTCCCTGCGGGCACGAGTCAACGCAGTAACGACAAGCTGTGCATGGCACGCCGGTCTTGAGCGTCTCCGCTGCTTCCATGAGCGCATCCTGCTCGGGCTCTGAAATCGCTTCTGCGCTCTGGAATATGCGGCAGTTGTCCTCCACTTGCGCAAGCGTGGACATGCCGCTCAAGATCACCTTGACATCGGAAAAGCCCTGTAGCCAGCGGAAGGACCACTCAACCGCCGAGCGATTGGGGCATACGGCCCGCAGGATGCTCAGGGGCTCCTCGTGCAGCTCGGCAAGCTTGCCTCCACGGAGAGGTTCCATCACCACCACGGGAACGCCCGCTTTCTCCAGGATGCCCATCTTCGTGGCCGCATCCTGCAGCGTCCAATCCAGGTAGTTCAGCTGGATCTGGCAAAACTCCATTATGTTTCTGCCCTTGAAGAGCGCAGCTGTTTCGGGGTCGCGCTGCGCAAGCTCCTCGTATTTCCGTGCGCCGTAATCCAGGAAGGCCGCCAGCGTGTCGGGGCGGCCATGGCACGAGAACCCCAGATGCCTGATGCGCCCAGCCCTCTTCTGCTCGATGAAGTAATCGGCAATGCCCCAACGCTCGTCTGTGTATACCTCGTAGGATGCTGCGTATATGTTATGGAGCAAATAGAAGTCGAAGCAGCTCACGCCGCACTTTTCGAGTTGTTCCTCGAAGATGGCAGCCGGGTCGTACGAATCGGTTATCTGGTGCCCCGGATACTTCGATGCCAGAAAGAAGCTCTCGCGCGGGTAGCGTGCAAGCGATTTGCCCAGCACGATCTCCGACATGCCATTGTGATAGGGATAGGCGGTATCGAAATAATTCACACCTGCTGCGATGGCAGCGTCCACCATCTTGTCCACTTGCGCTTGATCCACCTTCGAAGCATCGCCATCAACTACGGGCAAGCGCATCCCACCGAAGCCCAAGCGAGCAACTTCGTCTCCCAGAAAATCGTTCATCAACATGACCGCAACCTCCCAACACTCGTCGTTGGGAGCATTCTAGCCTATGGAGCTACTCCATGCTCAAGCACCTTGCAACGAGACCGCTTTCTGCATGCAGACACCGATAACTCCATGCTGATTGCCATAAACTCTAGCTAAGCACGAGCATTTAGTTTTATCCTAACAATCAAAACGAAACGCATATGAATCGGTAGAGCGTCAGGTGAAAAAGTCCTATGAAGCCATGGAGAAGGGCAGGCTTAAGAATAAAGCAGGAGAGCTTCAATATTCAGAATACAGGGACTTAAAGACGGAATATGAGAATATGGAGCTTGAAAAGCTGGAGGCTCTTAAGAATTATACCCAGATATTATATTCATATGACAGACTTACCTGCGGGACTATTACGGAAATACTTAATGAGCAGGAGCTTGGAATTAACACGGGAGGAAGCGGCGGGAGCTTTGTCACGGAGGACATGTCTGACGGGGCATATTATTATATAAATACTATAGTTGAGGAAAACGCATTTGAGATAGGAGTGTATATTCCGGAGGATTGCAAGGCTTCAGTAAATCAGTTTGAATTATGGGTGGAGGATACTCTGATAGGAGAGAGAACTCCCGTGGGTGAAATGCTGAGACATCTTACATTAACAATAAACAACGGAAGAAAGGTGTTCCTAAGGCTGTATGAGGACGGGCAGTTTGTCTCGGACTCCGTAATAAACGTATCGGAATATAAGGGCAGGCTTCCTATAGAGGTTGCGAAAAGGCAGGAGGAAACGGAAAAAAAGGTAGGAGCCGTAAGCTATAGTGAAAACAAGACAACAGGCATGGTAAGTCTTAAGTTAAATATCTCAGACGAAGAGGAAATCAAATATTATAAGCTGGTTAAGGACGGAAAAAGCATACTTTCAAACACTCCTGTTTCTGTAGAGGAGGAGCTTAAATATCTTTCAATCCTTATAGACGATTTGTCACAGGTAACGGTGGAGCTTTATGGCGGGGACATGGAAAAGCTTATGAGCGGGTATATAAATAAAGAGGATATGTGCATATATGGAAAAATTCAGGAATAGAAAAAGGGCTTCAATAAAAAAACAAATTTCAGGAAGAAAAATAATGGCGCCTGTAGCCTGCATCCTGATGGCAGCGGTGATTATACTGGGAACTGTAGCGTCTGCGGTTATTAATAAGGATGAGGAAGCATATGCGGATATAAGCTGGGAGGAAATTGAAAATTCTACATTGATTATCGGGACACATCTGATTCATATAAGCGCGTTAAATGATTCACTGTATGATATAGCAATGGAATCAGCCCAAACCTACAGCCAGAATAAAATGTACTATAAGTCGGAGCTGGCAGACGGAAAGTGGTTTGAGATATCAGACGCATCGAATATTTCGGATATTATGGAGGAAGGAAAAGCCGTGGAGATGCCTTTAAATAAAGAGCTTAACGTAAGGTATCACACAAAATCCGACGGAATTACATATGACCTTATGACAGGAGAGACGGTGTGTATATTTGACATAATTAATCCCTACAGTCTTGATACTCTTCCCGAGCTTGACGCCATTGCAGTATATCACAAATCCCTTAATGAAAATAAAAAGAAAACCAATACGGACAAAAGAAATATCGAGCTTATTGAGGCGGCAGTAAGCCGGGATTTGAAGGCAGAGCTTAATCAGGAGAATACTGACGAAAAGATAGCCGCATTTCAGGAATATTATAAGGAGGCGTCAGTCTTAAATAAGGATACAAAGGATACGGCGTTAAACCTTATGGAGGGCTTGGACAGTGAAAGAAGGCTTCAGGTGTATCGGAAGCTTTATGATGAAATTCTGCCGGAGCTTTTAAATAATGTACAGACAGACGTTGACGATACGGATGGATTTTTTGTAGATTACGGTCTGGTAAGCGCCGTTGGCACAGCCATGGAGGAGGTAGAAAAAAAGCTTATAAAATGTGAGGCGGAGGCTTTAAAGGAAGGGACAACCGCTATAGATAAGGTTAAGAACGATATGGTAAATCAGGCGGCAAAGCTTGCAGGGACAGCAGGCGATATTGACAGCCTTATGGAAAATATACAGGATATAACAAATATAGAAAACGGGACAATAAATAATCCCCAAAGGGAAGCAAAGCTTATAGAGGAGCTTCTTATTCCCGAGGCTCTTAAGAAGCTGTCAGAAGAAGACGGCGATGCTTCTGCCGCTGCATTTGAAACAGAGTATCTTGCAAGGACGGCAGTATCAGGAATGAGTAAGGCAGAGGGGGCAGACTTAATTGATAATCTGGCAGAAAGCCTTAATGAGCTTATGGAGAAGGAGGACAATAAAAATGTACAGGAAGCAATAAAGACGCTTAATGACAGTATTCTTGACATGAAAAAGGAGCTGTCGCCAGAGCCATCTAAGCTTTCAGAGCTTGTAAGCAAAAAGGAGGAGCTTAAGATAAAGCGTCAGTCAAGCCTTGACGTAAATGATTTGACACAGGCAGAGAAAATCGGGCTTGAAATAGATGAAATAAATAATGAAATAGAAAAGGAGGAGCAAAGGCTTACAGAGATAATAAGCTCCGACACGGCGGGAGAAGCCGATAAGGCGCAGGCAAGAGCGGCCCTTGAGTCCGGCACGGCAGCAGACGCTGTTATAAGCGCAAAGGAAAGCATACAAAAGGCAATAGCTGACGGACTGTATTCTGACGGAATGGCAGGATTAGAGTCCATGGAGGCGTTTATGGAAATAAACACGCCTCTGGCGTTAAGCTCCATGGAGGATATTTATGACAGCGTGCTTGCAAAAATATATTTAGAGGGAGATAAGGACAGCTCCTTAAAGGAAATAAAGGAAACCCTTGAAAATATAATATCTGACAATGCAGGGGTTATTAAAGACAGCTTGTCCGAAGCTACGGCGGTTTCAATACTTGAGCAAATAGCGGGAGCAAAATATGAAGACTGCGGCGATATGGAGAAGGCCTGTATTTGTGCGGCGTTATACAGATATGGAAGGGAGACACGCAATGATGAAGTAAGGACAAGGGCGTCAAGGCTTGTATCGGTTTTATATTCGGAGGGGAATCCATATGTTTACCTGAAATTAAAAAACGAAACAGATATATTTATTCCCCTTAAGACATTTTCCGGCTGCAGCGATTACAGATATGTATTTTACAATGAAAGTAAAAGCGTGACGCTGGCAAGGGGAGCAAAATATTACACATATACCGTTTTTAAAAATCAGGTAAGCTTTAATCAGGGTATAGAGGAAATGGACACATATGCAAGGTATCAGTCGGACATATATCTTAAGGAAGCATATATGAAGGAAAAATTTAATGTAAGCGCCCTATATATTGACGCTGCAGATTATGGGATTTTAATTACAAAGGATATGGAGGAGGAGATTTCAAGACTCTTGGAAGCCCTTTATAAAGCAATAAACTAAAGAAAGGTAAGAAACGAAATGGGAACAAAGGTAGTAACGGGGGCAGTTCTTATGTGTCCCTTTGGAACATCAACATCAATGCTTAACGTAACGTCACAGTCAAAGGTGCTTGCGGAGGGGAAGCCTGTGGCAACTATAAAGGATACAAATGCATTTGTAAATATACCGCCCTTTGGCATGTGTACCTCCATGGCAAACCCTCAGGTTGCCTCTGCCACGGCCGCGGCCCTTGGAGTATTGACGCCCCAGCCATGCGTACCCACGGCTGCGGGAACATGGAGCATGACACAGAGTAAGGTTATGTCGGGAGGAGCTCCGTGCCTTTGCAATAATTCGGTATTAAGCTGTTCATTGGGACAGGGAGTTATAACAATTACAAATCCCGGCTCGGGAAAGGTTATTGTTTAAATAAATTAAATTATCCTGCGGCATTGCCGCAGGGCAGGAAAGGAGAAATAATGAGAGAGTATTTATCGCCGGGTGTATATGTTGAGGAATATGACAATTCACCAAGGACAGTGGAGGGTGCGGGAACAAGCACGGCAGGCTTTGTGGGACTTACGGAAAGAGGGCCTGTAACAGGGGAGCCTGTGCTTATAACAGGCTTTTCGGAATTTACAAAAATATTCGGAGGTTTTCTTGGAGCCTTTACCCACGGAGAGTACAGGTATCTGCCCTCCTGTGTGGAGCAGTTTTTTGCAAACGGAGGAACACGCTGCTATGTGTCAAGAGTCATTCCCGAGGACGCAAAAAAAGCGGAAAATGCAGCAGGCTTTATAATTTTTCAGGCGGCCAATGAAGGAAAGTGGGGAAACAGAATACAGATAGCCTTTAAATCCGTAAAAAAGAAAAAAATGCAGGTAATGTCCCAGCAGGAGGATAAAAAGCAGGTCTATACCGTTAAGTCGGCAGAGGGCTTTAGGGAAGGAGACTTGGTTTTTGCAAAAAATCAGTATAACAGGATAGCTGCCATATTTGATAATGTTGTTACAATGGAGGAGCCCTTTACAGAGGATATAACAGACGACAGTCTTGTCCCTGAAACCTTATTATATCTTGTGGAAACTGATATGACAGTAAGATGCGACGATATTGCAGAGGAGTACAGGGGGCTTACCTTAAATGTCTCATCTGAAAATTATATTGGCGAGCGTCTTAAAAGCAGCAGGCTTATTTCGGTAATTTTAGAGGAAGTAGATAAGTGTGGGGACATTGTAGAGGCAATATTCGGAGAGAATATGGCAGAGGGAACTATTATGCTTGAGGGAGGCTTTGACGGCACCATAGAAAAGTTAAATGCAGGCACCTTTATAGGAGAGGATAAGGGACCGGGAAGGAGAACGGGAATACAGTCCTTCCTTGAAAATGACAGGGTAAGCATAATGGCAGTTCCGGGAATTACAATGCCGGAGGTTATGGTTTCTCTTGTTTCCCACTGTGAAAATATGGGAAACAGGTTTGCCATACTTGATATGCCGAAGGAGCTTACGGACATTAAGGAGCTTTTGGAATACCGGGGAAT
>CANOHY010000011.1 GCA_947565915.1 uncultured Eggerthellaceae bacterium
GGCTTGGCCTCGAATACGATGGTCGAGCCTACCATGGCGAGTCAGATGCCATAACGCGCGACCGATTAAAGAACAGCGAGCTCATGGCAAAGCAAATCGAGATTATCAGAGTTGATCGCAATCAGATACGTACGCCAACAGGTATGTTCGTATTAGCAAAGAAGATGGGGCGAGCAACCAAGCATTACATATCAAAACCAACTCATGCGCAGTGGGAAAACAAAAAACGCCTATTTGCGCAGTTGCTTATGGGAAATAGGCTTTAGCGTGCACAGGTCGCAGCACCCGTGCATTCGAGACATGCTGCTTTACCTGGCTTTACCTCACATTGCCTGACGCCATTCAGCTTCTCCCAGCTTTGCACTTCGACTTCAATCCACTTTCGTACGTCTCTAAGCTGAATCTGGAGTTTTCTAAGCAATTACGACCAGTTGGCGCCATTTGCGTACGCTCACACGACAATCTTGAACACTTGGCTCGGAGTCTTTTTAACGCTGAACAGGCATTATGAATTACTGGATTGCGAACTGATACCTTGGTTTATGGAAGAAGCCCTCCGAACAGGTACGAAAGCGGTCGCAACTGGCCGTAATTGGTCAGAAAACGGAAGATGACGTACGAATGTCACTTGAAGTTCGAGTGCAAAGCCGGGAGAAGCTGGGTGGCGTCAGGCAATTTGAGATAAAGGCCAAAGACCCGCAATCCGCCAAAGGGAATCAGATTGGTTCGGACTGATGGCGGCGGGCATACATCTTCGCAAGCGGCTCATAGCCTTTGAACCCTGACTTGCGGAGCAGCTTCATGGGCAGGCTCGGCTCGCACGCCGAAAGGGGAAGCTGATCCATTGCCCGCGTGAGCTCCTCGACCACCGGCCGGTTCAGCTCGTGCAGCCCACTGCGCAAGCGACGACGCACATGCACCACCATCATGGCCGCGATCTTAGTCTCCAAATACGCTCGTCGGTTCTGCGACATGGGCACCTTCAACTCGGGACTCAACTGCCGATACCACTCGAAAAGCGACTGCACCACAAAGCAGTTATCGCCCATGGTGCGGTCAAGCTGCGCGGTATCGATGCTCTGACCTGCGCGATCGACCACATAGCGATACACAGTGCGCGGCACGTACACCACCTGGTCTACCAAGGCACAGGGCTTGGTGGCGAATTCCTCGTCGGTGAACAAGATGCCCTCGTGCAACCGCAACCCGCAACCCTCGCCTGCAGGCCCGAGCCGCACGTCGCGCAACAGCTCGGTGCGGTAGCACATCGAATGCATGATAAGCGGGTCCATCAGGTAGTCATCGAATGCGAATGGCTCCCATTGCGGCAACTCCACCGCGCGCGGACCACATTTGACATCGCTGAACGGCTTCTCTTCGCCCTCGGAAGCGAAAACGTAGTCGGTCACGAAGAGGTCGGTCTCAGGAAACTGCTCGATGGCCTCCAGCAATGCATCTAACCCGCTTGCCACCACGGAGTCGTCGGCATCGAGCAGCTTGAGATAGCGTCCGGTTGCGTGGTCGATGCCGCAATTCACCGCTGAACCATAATGGCCATTGGGCTTGGACACCACGCGCACGATGTTCGGATGGGCGCTTTCCCATGCGCGCGCAACCTCCAGCGTGTTGTCGGTGGAACCATCGTTTACCACCAGCAGCTCCACGTTGCTGGCATGGCGCGCCTGCAGCACCGACTGGATGTTTATAGGCAGATAATCCTGCATGTTGCACGAGGGCACAACTATCGTGAGCAGCTTTCGGCCTGAGCTCTCGGTAGGCATTTGCATAGATTGCGCGGTATGCGTCATAGGGGCCTTTCCCATTGGCTTTCACGGTACAATCATTATAGAACGCGAAAGGCTTGTACAAGAAATACACCTCTGCGTTGGCCGCTAGCCCTTCTCGGAACCACGGCTACCCTGTTTGCTCTAAGCATTCACTGGATGCTTAGAGCAAAGGCGGTCGCCTGCGGTGCACCTATAAAGCGAGAATCGCTGTTCGCGATTCTCGGATTTTGTGCACCGACGGTTCTTCGAAGGGCAAACGGCCAACGCAGAGGTGCCCTAGCCTCGATGCGACGCGGCCGATTCTGCAGCGCACAAGCACAGGTGAAATCTGAGTCGAAACCTATAAAGGTTTCGACTCAACGATTTCGTCGTTGTGCTTGACGGCGAAGCCAAGGCCGCGCGCGTCGAGGTAGGGCACGTGAATGGATTACTGCGAAAGGCGAACATGACAAGCTATCCCATAACCGTTGCGATACCGGCGCTGAACGCAGAGGCGACCATCGCACATGCGATGCAAAGCGTGCTCGAGCAAGTTGACGCGCAGGGAAACCCGCTTGCGAAGGTGCTCGTGGTGAATGATGGCTCGACCGACGGCACGGCCGCTGCGGTCGAAAGCGTCGCCAAGGCCCAAAGCGACCCAGACCGTGTTCAGTTGGTCTCACATAAAGAGAACAAGGGAATGCTCGCTGCTCGCAAGACCAGCATGCAGCACGTAGACACGCCCTTCGTCATGTTCCTCGACGCCGATGACGAATACCTTCCTCACGCCCTGGCGTGCATGCTGGAGGCGCAGGCAGATACCTTCGACATCGTGCAATGCGGTACCGACGTGCGCTATAGCGGGCATGTGGACCCTGCCGAGCGCGCCTTCACCGAGGCCTTCTGCAGCGTGCCCGAAACCGAGGCCTTTGGAGACGATATCGCGCACCTGGTGTTTCGAGACCGCAAGACCACCTGGTCGCTCTGGGGAAAGCTCATGCGCAGCACCATTGTTCGCGAAGCCTACCTCAACCTTCCCGACGAGTACGTCAATCTGGGCGAGGACCTCTGCGCCTTCTTCGTCATCTCGTGCCTGGCCCAGTCGTACCGCGGCATCGGCTCATGCAAAGGCTACGTCTACAACATCGACGCTGGCAGCTCGGGAGCCTTGCGCACCAGCTTCGATCTGCCGCAATTCCTTACCCAATGCGAATGCATCATGCCGCTTCATCTGGTGCTGAGCTTCCTCATTCGCACGCAGCGCGCACAAGCGCTCATGCCCGACTATCTCACCGTGCGCCACGAGCAAGTGCGCGCCATAGCTGATAAGCTGCTCAACCACATGGCAACCGACCTGCAACCGGCGGCATTCGACGTTTTCGCAAACCTCTGGCCACTCGAGGAAGCAGTAGCAGCGCTCGCCGAAGTGGGTTGGGAGCGTCCAGCCGACACCTACGATGCCGTTGCCGCCGCGAACGCCCTGCAATGCCCGCCTGCCGCCGATGGCAAGCTGCGCACCATCGGCATCTACAACTACAAGATGGACATCGGCGGAGCCGAGCAAGTGTCGGCGGACTTGGCGAACCTGTGGCATTCCATGGGATATAAGGTAGTGTTCCTGTGCGACCAACCGCGCGAAGCATGCAGCTACGACTTGCCGACCAACGTGATCTGGGAACAGTTGCCTGCAACCAGCAGCATCGGGCCGCAGAGCTACCTTGAGCGCGCCGATGCCATCTCGCGCGCAGTGCGCAAGCACAAAATAGACGCGCTGGTTCACCAACAATGGTACAACCCGCTGATGGCCTGGGACCTCATGGTGCTGAAGGGCCTGCGCGTGCCAACCGGCGTGTTCGTGCATAGCTTCCATGGCACCTTGTTCTTCGTGGGAAACGCAGATGAGTTCGACGCCTCGCGCGTGCTGCGCTATGCCGATGCGCTCGTGGTTCTCTCTGAAAGCGACCGCAACTTCTGGGAGCGCTTCAACCCGCGCGTCTTCGTTACCAACAACCGCTCCACCATCGCGCCGGGATCGGTGACACGCTCAAGACTGAACAGCCGAAACGTGGTATGGGTGGGGCGGCTTACCCCCTTCGACAAGCAGCCCGAGGAAGCCATCGAGATCATGGCGAAGCTGGTGGGCGCCGAAGAAGCCGCCGCGCAGAGCGAGCAGGGCGCGAAGGGCGACGCCGAGCTAAACGCCCAACCAGATGCCCAACCCGATGCCCCGCAAAACACCGAGCCCCCTGCTCCGCACACCACGCTCACGTTGGTTGGGCCGGCACGCTGGCAAAGCGAGCTTGCTGGGCTGCAGCACCTCGCGAAGGCGCGCGGCCTGGGCAATCGCGTCATCTTCGCCGGGTCGGTCGACGACGTGACCCCTTACCTGCAAAGCGCCAGCGTGTTCTTGATGACCTCGCGCATCGAGGGCTACCCACTGGCCCTTTCCGAGGCCATGGCCGTGGGATTGCCGTGCGTGATGTACGAGCTTCCCTACCTCACGCTGGTCAAGGGAAACGCAGGGGTCATCTCGGTGCCCCAGGGCGACCGCGCAGCAGCGGCTGCGGCCCTGGCCGAGCTTCTGCGCTCGCCGGAAAAGCGCCATAGCTTAGGCGATGCCGCCAGCGCCCGCCTCATCGAGCTGGAAGCATTCGACTACGAGGAACTTTGGACCAGCGTGTTCGCGGCGCTTGCGCAGGGCAGCGTGAGCCGCGAAGACTACGCTGCCACCGACACGCAATGGGACCAGCTGCTTTACAGCATGAAGATGGGCGTAGAGTTCGCCCGGCAGCCCAACCTGAGCTTTGCGCTCAAGGACGCCGCTTACCAAACGGCGCGGCGCGCATGGCATCGCGTGAAGCCGCTTATCTCCAGCGCGCGCAACAAATCCACCAATAACCCGCATGCCGTATAATGCGCCCATGGACAACCACGCCAACACGCACCCCGACATCGACGCCTCGGAAAACCCGAACCAGCCACTGGTATCGGTGCTCGTTCCCGTCTACAACGTGGAGCGCTACCTAGCCCAATGCCTACAGAGCATCTGCGCGCAAACCTACAAGAACCTCGAGATCATCTGCATAAACGATGGCTCCACCGATTCTTCCCCGCACATACTGCGCGATTTCGCCAACCGCGACGGCCGCATTCGCATAATCGATAAGCCCAACAGCGGCTATGGCGACTCCATGAACCAGGGCCTCGAAGCCGCGCGGGGAAAGTACATCGGCATCGTGGAAAGCGACGATTTCATCGACCCCGGCATGTACGAAGCCTACGTGCGCGCAGCCGAGTCGTGCGATGCCGACATGGTTAAGAGCAACTACTACCAATATTGGCAAGACCGCGACACCTATTACGGCTCCACGACTATGGTAGAACCTGAAGCGAAAGCCGCTGGAAACGAAAGCTCAGCTGACGAGAAGATGCATATCTTCGAGCTGGCCGGCGTGCCTACGGGCGTGGTGCTGGCCCCGCACAAAAGCGGCCTTTCCTTCACGCTGGGCCCTTCCATTTGGAGCGCCCTTTACAATCGCGAGTTCTTGCAGCGTAACGGCATCTGCTTTGCCACCACACCGGGTGCAGCCTTCCAAGATGCATCGTTCAGCCATGAGGTGCTCATGGCTGCCGAGCGCGCCATCTTCCTCAGCGATGCCTGGCTGCATTACCGCGTGGATAGCGCAGGCTCGTCGAGCAACTCGCCCGACAAGGTGTTTCTGGTGTTCGGCGAGTTCGATCGTTCGCTCGATTACCTGAAAGCGCTGCCAATTTGGAAGACCGACGAGGGAACGCGCATTGCTGCGGCCCTTGGCGCCGTGCGCATGGCATCGTACATGTGGAGCTACAACCGCATCGCCTCACGATTCAAACTGCAATACGCGCTGCGTTGGCGCCGCGACATGTTCGAGCTCAACCGAGAGGGGCTAATCGACTACAGCCTGCTGCGCCAAGACTCGCGCGACCTGCTGGCGCTTCTGGCAGATGACCCCCTGGGATTCGTTGCGCGCTGCGCCGAGAGCCCCGATTGGTTCTACTATGCCTATCAACCATACGAGAACGGGCTAGCTGAAAGGCTCCCTCGCAAGCTCTACCATGCGACACGTCATGCAGCGGGACGAATCGCGCGAGCTAGCCTTAGCCGTGCACGAGGTGCAGCCGCGCGCATTCGCAGCGCATTAGGGCATGTTCCAAGCGAAGCTGATGATGACGCGCACCAGCTTGCGCTACCCGAACACCTGGAAGTGAGCTTCGTCCAGTGCATCCCGCTGAAAGATGCCGTGGTTTGGCGGCTTGCCGTAACTTCGCCCGACTGCGAAGCACCCATCGAACTGCGCGCTTTCGATGGCCGGGGCACCGAGCTTGCCATAGATCCCATCGTGTTCGAAGACCAACTCATCGAGAAGATGGCATCAGCGAACCTCGGCAAGACGGAGATTGTTTCGAAAGCGGATGCGACGCCGCTGATTCTGCAGCCCACAAACGCAGGCAAAATCTCTTCCGGGTTAAGTGATGATTCTTGTTCATCACAGATTTTGCCGTTGCGTTTGGGCGCGAAGCCAAAGCGGCGCATATCCACTTTCGAAACAGCATCAACCAGTTCCGTACGGCGCATCACCTATTCGATTCGGTTGCCGCGTGCGATTGCCGCATTCGGCATCACTGCACAGCAAGGCGAAGCTGTCTTCGATTTCTACTTGGATGAAGCCACGGTTTCGCGACAAATCGCAACAATGACCAAGCTGCGGCGCAACGCTTGGGATCAAGAATCGTTCGATCGCTGGCTGCTTTCCCGCCCGTCAATGCCCGCGGATCCCAACGAGCAGCCCAGCTTCCCTCTCGAGGTGAATGGCACGCACGTCGCCATCGCGGGAGCTGGCGTGCTGGTCGATCCCGACTGGCTAGAAACCGTAGCTGCGGTGCTACAAGATAAGCCTGAAACCGTTGCGCTTTATACCGACCACGACCTCATCAGCCGTGACGGCCGCCACACATATCCGATGTTCAAGCCTGATTTCAGCCCCGATTTCCTGCACGCAACCAACTACCTGGGCGACCTTTTGGTAGTGCGCAAGGATGTCTACGACCCCGCACTCGATGTGTGGGAGCTTGCGTCGAAAGCTGCCAAGGTTGCCCTTGAAACTGGCGCGCCCTTCATCCATGTGCCGCATATCCTCTGGCACAAGCTTGATGGCGAGTCGACGAATACGAGGTCGGATGATTTGCCTTGTGCGCTTCTTGGGAAGAATCGTAGTTTTCAACCCCCGCAGGGAGCGAAGCGACCGAGGAATGAAAACGAAGATTCTTCCCAAGAACCCGATGAACAAAATAATTCTGTCGAAAAACCTTCCGATTCTTGCCCGAGCATCGATATCATCATCCCCAACAAGGACCACGCGGATGTGCTGGAAAACTGCGTGCGCTCGATCTTGGAGCTGGCCACGTACCCGAACTACGACATCACCATCGTAGAGAACGGCTCTGTGCAACCCGAAACCTTCGAGATCTACGAGCAGCTCTGCGCGCTCGACCCGCGCGTGCATGTCCTGAGATTCGAAGATGCACATCAATCGGACATCGGCAATTCCAACAGCTCCGATCATCGCAACAGCAGCGCATCGAAGGTATCACCCGAATTCAACTACTCGCGCCTCATCAACTTCGGCGTGGCCCATACGGCCAATCCCTATCTGCTATTGCTCAACAACGACACGCAGGTGATCGAACCTGATTTCCTGCAGCTCATGATGGAGCCGCTTGCGCAGCCATGCGGCGGAGTGGTTGGCGCCAAACTGTTGTTTCGCGATGGCCTGGTGCAACATGTAGGCATGATCATCGGGCCCGATGGCACGGTAGTGCATGCGACTCAAGATGTTGAGGCCACCAACCCCGGATACATGGGTCGCAACGTGCTCACGACTAACGTAAGTGCCGTGACCGGAGCTTGCCAAATGGTAAGCCGTGAAACCTTCGACCTCGTCGGGGGCTATTCGGAAGAGTTCGCCGTAGGCTTCAACGATGCCGATTTCTGCTGCAAGGTGCGCGAGACCGGCCGGTTCGTCACCGTGGTGCCCGGCGCGCTGCTCTACCATTTCGAGTTCACCTCGCGCGGCCGCGAAGCAACCGACCCCTCGAAGATCGCGCGCTGGGAAGGCGAACGCGACCTCTTCCGCAGCCGCTGGAGCACTTACTTCGAAGACGGCGACCCTTTCTCGAACCAGAACTTCAACCCCAACAGCAAAACCTACGGCCTCTGAGGGCGCTGCGCTCGGCATTTGCCGCTGCGTGCTCGCCTCGCGTACCTTTTAGTACGCGGCGTCTCGCACTCGCGGCAACTGCCTTCGCGCAGCGCCCTCAGCCAACCAGCAGCAAGCTTGCCTTGCGTGCCTTTCAGTACGCGGCGTCTCGCACTCGCGGCAACTGCCTTCGCGCAACGGTTTCAATAGTTTCCGTTCACTGGCCTCAATGAGACGCGGCATTTCCGGAAACCAAAAACATAGGCGCTTGCGCCGCTATGTTTTGGCTTGAGGATTTGCCGAGCACATTGAGGCCAGAGAACAACGCTAGCCATGCAAGTTGTAGGAGGCTTCGCTCGCGTTTGCCTTCACTGCATGGGCAACCTGGCGCAAGCTCAAGCCCACGGAGTCCTGCACCTTTTCCTGAACGCATGAATCCTCTATGAGTCCCTCGATGCGTGCATTGGCGCTCCGGAACAGGGCGAAAAGCAACTCATTCGCATCATGGGAGTTCACCAGAGCTTTCATCTTCTGCACATCAGCCGCATCCTGGTAATCGCTCTCTTCCATATCCAGCAATCCCAACGCATGCAAAGCCGCGCAGTCGTCAGCGCGCAAGTAGTCATACAGCTCGCAGAAGGCGTTCCACGAGCGCAGCTGGCAGAAATTGCTGAACACCGCACCGATGGCCCAGTTGCGAAACGCCTTCGCAACTGGTTCGTATACGCCGCGGCGCACCAGCCAGTCGTGCGTGCGCTCGAATGACTGGTAGAAGTCGAGCGGTGCGCGATCGCATGTGGCAATGTTGCTGGTGGGGTTATTGGTTCGATAGTAGTAGAGCTGCTCGGGCACGCAACGAATGGCCGATGCAGTCACCAGGGCGCACATAACGAAGTAGAGGTCGGCGCAGCGCTGCACCTCATCGAAGCGCAGCCCTTCGCGCTCCACGAACTCCGCGCAGAAGAGCTTGTTCCATGTCCAATTCTGAAAGCAGCGGAAGATGTCGTCGGGGTTATCCAAGCAAGTGAACGTGCCATAGGGAAACGCACGCCAATTGCAGCCCCAATCCATGGGACCGCTCTTGCCCGTCTGCGTGTTATAGAAGCTCACGCCGCAGATGACTATATCGCAATCGCCACGCTGAGCTGCATCGCTCATCTTCTTCAACATGGTGCGATCCAAGAAGTCATCGGCATCCATGAAATGCAGGTAACGTCCGCGCGCCAGGGCCAGTCCCGCGTTGCGTGCTGCTCCTTCGCCAGCATTTGCCTGATGGATCACGCGTACGCGGCTGTCGTGCTCAGCGAACACATCCAATATGGCGCCCGTGCAATCGGTTGAGCCGTCGTCTACGCAGATGACTTCGATGTCTTGCAGCGTTTGCTCGATTACGCTGCGCAGTGCCTGCTCGATGTGCTCCTCGCAGTTGTATGCGGGAATCACCACCGAAACCAAGGGTCTGTTGCTCTCAGCAGGCATTGGGCGCCCTTTCTCGAATCAGGATCGAATCAACCGAATTCATTGTAGCAACGCCACGCCATGCCTTGCGCCCACGATGGCAAGCACCAACGAATCAAGATCAGCGAAATTGCGCTGCTTTCGAAGAATGCATGGCTAGCTCAGCGCGCGCAAGCGCATTCGGTTACAATACGGAGTACCGTTCATCATTGGGAATACGGTAATCTACGCGCATCCGCAAGGAGGGATGAGCATATGTACATGCTACCGGCCATCGACATCCTCGATGGTAAGGCGGTAAGGTTAGCCGAGGGCGACTACGCCCAGGTCACCATTTACAACGACGACCCCGTTGAGCAAGCGAAGATCTTCGAAGCGCAAGGCGCCACATGGTTGCACGTGGTGGATCTCGACGGCGCGAAATCGGGCCATGCCGACAACCTACCCATCATCGAGCGCATCTTGGCGCAAACCCACTTGCAGGTAGAGGTAGGGGGTGGCATTCGCAACACCGAAACGCTCGCGCGCGTGATAGCGGCAGGCGCCAACCGCGTGGTGCTGGGAACTTCCCTGGTTACCGACCCCGATTTCGCCCAGGCAGCGGTTTCCGAATACGGCGACTTGGTGGCCGCAGGCGTGGATGCCCGCGAAGGCTTCGTGGCCGTTCAGGGCTGGACGGAAGAATCGGGCCTGGAGGCCGAGGAATTCGCTTCGCAACTGGCCAAGATAGGCTATTGCCACATGGTGTATACCGACATCGCACGCGACGGTATGCAGACGGGCGTGAGCGTGGAGACCTACTTGGCCATGGCGCGCACCTTCGGGTATCCGGTGATTGCCAGCGGTGGCGTGGCCGACATTCAAGACATCGTGAACTTGTCGGAGATTTCCGGCCACATCGAAGGCATCATCGCAGGTCGCGCTATTTACGAGGGCACGCTCGACTTGGCTGAGGCCATTCACGTGTGCGAGCAAGCATCCGCTTAGGCCCTCAGCACAGCATGCTCACCAAGCGCGTTATACCTTGCATGGACGTGGCTGACGGCCGCGTGGTGAAGGGCGTGAACTTCGTGAACCTGCGCGACGCTGGCGACCCCATCGAGCTGGCTCAGCGCTACGACGAGCAGAAGGCCGACGAGGTGATCTTCCTCGACATCACTGCCACAAGCGACGACCGTGCTACCACCGTGGAGCTTGCGAGCCGCGCTTCCGAGGAGCTGCACCTGCCTTACACCGTGGGCGGCGGGTTTCGAAGCGTGGCTGATATCCGTCGCATGATCGCCGCAGGGGCCGACAAGGTGTCGGTGAACTCGGCTGCCGTGAAGGATCCTTCGCTCATCTCGCAGGCCGCACGGGCTTTCGGGCGCCAAGCAGTCATCGTGGCCATCGATGCGAAGCGCCGATCCGATAACCCCAACAAGTGGGAAGTCTACGTGGCTGGTGGCCGCACGGCCACGGGCATCGATGCCATCGAATGGGCGCGCGAAGCCGACCGACGCGGGGCGGGCGAGATCCTGCTCACCAGCATGGACCGCGACGGCAGCCGAGATGGATTCGACTGCGCGCTCACGCGTGCCGTTTCGCGAGCCGTCGAGATTCCCGTCATAGCCAGCGGCGGCGTGGGCAAGCTGGAACACTTTGCCGAAGGCATTCTTGAGGGCGAAGCCGATGCTGTGCTAGCGGCAAGCGTGTTCCATTTTGGCGAGCTCACCGTGCGCCAGGTGAAGGAGCACATGCGCTCGTGCGGCATCCCTGTGCGGCTTTAGACCGCTCTAGGCACTAGAGGGAGCTGCGAGATCTTAAGCCTGTGCGCAGATGCGAGCGAAGTTGCGCAGCAGCTGCAAGCCCTCATCCGAGCTCTTCTCGGGATGAAACTGCACGCCAAAGCACACGTCGCCATATTGCACCGCGCTTGGGAACTCGATGCTGTGGCATGTGGTGGCGATGGTCGCCTCGCTTTCCGGCACGGCATAGCTATGCGTGAAGTAGAAGTACGCCCCTTTGGCAGGTGCCGACACGTCCGACGAAGCCAGCGCCGATGCGCACTGCCTTGGCTTCGCACCCAAACGCGACGGCGAAATCTTTAACGAATCTGTAAGCCGTTCAGACCCGCAAGAGATTTCACCTGCGTTTGCGGGCTGCAGAATCGGCAGTGTCACATCAGCGCTGGCTTCATTGAAGCATTCGCAAACTGAAAGAGACGTCGGCGAGGTATCCACAAAGCGAGTTCGCGAGCGAAGCGAGTGTGTTTGAGCGACTGGGTGCCTCGCCGACGGCTCTTCGCAAGGTTCGACCGGCGCATCGCCGCAGGCCTCGGCCGACGGCTCTTCGCAAGCCGATGCCTCTTCAGCATAAAGACCGTCGAACAAGGGATGGCCCGGCCGTGTGGGATGTACGATATTCCAGCCCACATGAGGAATCTTATAGGACATCCCCTGCGCGTCTTTACGTGGAAGCGGGCCCACAATACCAGGCAAAATGCCCAACCCTGGCGTAGGCTCATCAGGTGAAGCCGCGTGCTCCACCCCGCCTTCGAACAGCAAGTGCTCGCCCAAGCATATGCCCAAGAAGGGCACACCGGCCAGAATGCGCTCGCGCACGAGCTCCATTTGCCCAAGCTCGCTCATGGATGTTGCTGCGTCGGTGAACGATCCCACACCCGGCAACACGATGCCATCAGCTTCGCGAATGCGCGCCAAGTCGTCGGTTATCCTGGCATCAAGTCCCACCGATGCAAGGCCTCGCTCAACGCTCTTCAGGTTTCCCTTGTGGTAGTCGACAACCGCTATCATCAAAGCGCACCTTTGGTGGAGGGCACGATGCCCGCTGTGCGCGAGTCAACCTCCACAGCTTCGCGCAGCGCACGCGCTACCGACTTGAACAGCGCCTCCAAGATATGATGCGCGTTTTCGCCTGCCATCTGCACTGCATGCAGGGTAATGCCCGCATTCGTCGCGAAGGCGATGAAGAACTCCTTGGCCAGGGCCGAATCGAACTGCCCCACCATCTGCAGCGGAACCTGCATCTGCCAATACAGGGCACCGCGTCCGCTGATGTCGATCGCCGCCAGCACCAGTGCCTCATCCATGGGCATGAAGCAATCCCCGAAACGTCTGATGCCGCGCTTATCGCCTATGGCCTGGGCAAATGCCTGACCCAGCACGATACCTGCATCTTCCACGGAATGATGCCCGTCAACGTAGAGGTCGCCTTTCACCGTGAGGTCCAAATCGAACATGCCATGGCGCGCGAACGCTGTGAGCATGTGGTCGAAAAACCCGATGCCGCTATCTACGCGCACCTGCCCCGTCCCATCGAGGTTCAGCGTGCAAGCTATGTCGGTCTCGAGCGTTTTGCGCTCGATGCGTGCCATTCGTTCCATTCCGCGCCCTTCGCCTCCGCGCCCTTCGTCTTCTTGCCCTTCGCTTTCAAAGCCAACCTGCGGTCTTGCACGGACGTTGCCACAAGGTCTTTCGACATGCGCGACTCATGCCATGGCTAGCGCTCTTTTCAGCGCAGCCAGAAACGCATCGTTCTCGTCGCTGTTCCCAATCGATACGCGCAAGCAGTTCCGCAGCATCGGCGCATTGGAGAAGTCGCGCACCAGCACGCCCACATCCAACATATGCTGCCACGCCCTGCCAGCATCGATCTCGTCATCGAGCTTGAAAAGTATGTAGTTCGAGCTCGACGGATACGCCACTACTCCCCCAAGGCTGTTGAGCTCGTCGAAGAGCCGGTCACGCTCGCCCATGATGGCATCGATGCCTCGCTCGAACGCGGCACGATTCTGGTACACTACGCGTGCTACCGCTTGCGAGACGGCATCCACCGAATAGGGCTGACGCACCTTCTTGAACTGGTCGATCACCTCTGCATGCCCCAGCAGATACCCCAAGCGCACGCCAGCAAGCGAGAACGCCTTCGAGAAAGTGCGCAAGATCAGCAGGTTGGGAAACTGCTCGAGCAAGGGGCGCACGGTGTCGCGGCTGAACTCGAAGTATGCCTCATCTACCATCACCAGCGTGTCGGTGGCTTCCAATATGTAGCGGATGACCTCGCTGTCGGTCAGGTTTCCCGTAGGGTTGTTGGGGTTCGTGATGATGGTGTAGGCGATGTCGCCCTTGAGAAGGCGCGCGACCACAGCCACTTCGTCCACCGAGAAATCAGCCAAGCGCGGCACGTCCACCACCTCGGTGCTGGTAAGAAGCGCGTTGTTAGCATATACGCTGAAGGTAGGCGGCATGTTCAAGAACTTGCGCCCGGAGCCACCCCAGGCTAGTGCCAGGTTGAACAGCAGCTCGTCTCCGCCATTTCCCACGATCACCTGGTCGCGATCGAGCCCGTTGGCCTCTGCGATCATGTCGCGCAGGTCGTTGGCAAGCGGATCGGGGTAGCGGTTCAGACGCACCGCGCGAATGGCCGACTCAACCTGACGGCGAATCTCAGAGGGCACATCGGCCGTGTTCTCGTTAGCCGACAGCATCACTTTGGCCGGAATGTACTTAGGGTCGTAGGGTTCGAGCCTCTCCAATTGAGGCGCTGGTGCGCATATCCTGCTCATAGTCGAACCTTAAGCCTCTTTGCCCGTGATGGTCTCTGCCACCTCTGCCGCTTCGGAAGCTTCTGCGGCCTCGGCAGCTGCGGCCTGCACGCCACCCGCGCTTTCGAAGGCGTCGCCTTCCACGGCGCCGTTATGCGACTCCAACCGCTTTTGGCGCAGCTCCACCGACATCGCATGAGCCCAAAGCCCTTCGTGGCGAGCTATCCCCATGATAATGTTCGCATCGCGCTTCAGAGCAGCTTCGGAATACTGGATTATCGACGACTTCTTCACGAAGTGGTCCACTGAAAGCGGGCTGCTGAAACGAGCCGTTCCACCCGTGGGCAGTGTATGGTTAGGGCCAGCGACGTAATCGCCCACAGCCTCGGGAGTCCATTCGCCCAAGAAGATAGCGCCTGCATGGCGGATGGAGCCCACTGCGCTCATAGGGTCGACGATATGCAGCTCCAAGTGCTCGGGCGCGATAACGTTCACCACATCGAGTGCTTGGGCCAGGTTGTCAGCCACCACGCACAAGCCGCGATTATCCAGCGAGGCCGAGGTAATCTCGGCACGAGTGGACTGCACCAACGTGTGGGCGATCGCGGCTTCGACCTGATCTGCATATTCTTCGCTGAATACCACCAAGTAGCATGTCGCCAGCGGATCGTGCTCAGCTTGGGCCATGAGGTCGATTGCCACGAGCGAGGGATCTGCGGTTTCGTCGGCCACCACGCACACCTCGCTGGGGCCAGCTATCATATCCACGCCAACATCCCCACTCACCAGCTTCTTCGCAGCAGCAACGTAAGCATTGCCTGGGCCAGTGATCATGTCAACGGCAGGAATCTGTGGGGTGCCATAGGCCAAAGCGGCAATGGCTTGCGCGCCGCCCACGCGATAGATCTCCGTCACGCCAGAGAGCTCGGCCGCCTTGCAAATGGCGGTATCGAGCGAGCCGTCCTTCGTGGGAGGCGTGGTGATGGCGATCCGCTTAACCCCCGCCACGCTTGCCGGGATGGCATTCATCAGCAAGGTGGAAGGATACAGCGCGCGACCGCCTGGCACGTAGATGCCCACCGAATCCAGAGGCGTCACTTTCGCACCCACCAGCGCCCCGTCCTCGCGGATAGTGAACCAGCTTTGCTGCTTCTGGCGCTCGTGGAAATCGCGAATCTGCTCGGCAGCCTGAGCCAAGGCGTCGGCGAGCGCCGGATCGCATGCAGCGGCGGTTTCGCTCACCACTTCGGGCGGCACCTTGAAATCGCTCACTGATACGCCGTCAAATTGCTCCGTATAGCTGCGCAGAGCCTCATCGCCCTTGGTCATCACGTTCTCGATGATGGCCGTTGCGGCTTCCAGGGCCTGCGGGTTGAAAGCGCCCATGCGCTGCAGGTTGTCGTTCGAGAACACATCTTCTGGCTGCAAGATCACTCGCCGCATAACTTCGTTCCTTTCGCTATGGACATGTCGTCCTATTGTAGTGCAAAGCGCCTCGCGCCCTTCGCGTAGCGCATCGTTGACACAGACTAGACACCCACAAGAAACCTAGGCCGTTCCCCCGGGGGTGACCTTCAGTTCTCGCTGCGCCGCATGAGCTGTCATGGTGCGAGCTAGCGTGCGAATGCGCGGATCCGTGCGAAAAGCCGACTTGTTCGCGAAGAAGCGAGCCGTTGACGCCAGCACCTCATCGGTCACCACCAAGTTGTTTTCGCGCAGCGTGGTGCCCGTAGCCGTAATGTCCACGATGCACTCGCTCATGCCTGTGAGCGGCCCGAGCTCGATGTTGCCGCGCAGCTCCACTATCTCGACTTGCTGGCCGCGTTCCGCGAAATGAGCGCGCGCGATGCGCGGGTATTTCGTGGCCACCCGGATGGATCCCAAGCGCAGGTAATGCTCGCGCACGCGCTCTTCGGAACCAGCGAGTTGCGCCACGATGAAGCGGCACGCCCCAAAGCGCAGATCCGAGAGCTCCACCACATCGGCCTGAGCCTCGAGCAGGGAATCCTCGCCGCATATGCCACAATCGGCCGCACCGAGCTCTACGAACACGGGCGCATCGGTGGGTCGCACGATGATGTACTCCACGCCAGGATTGCGAATGATAAGCTGGCGACCCGGGTTCTTCAGACCAGTCACGTCCAACCCTGCTGCTGCCAAAGCCTCGATAGCATCTGCATTGAGCGAGCCTTTGGGCACGGCTACGCGAAGGGGCTTATCGCTCTTTTCAGATGCACGCGCATCGCTTGCCGCCATCGGGCCCGCCTCTCGCGCAGCCATGGCGTCTTCCAAGAAGAAAGCGAAGCCAGCAGCCGGACGGGGGTTTCCGTAAGCACCCAGAAGCTGATCGTAACGGCCCCCAGCACCCAGAGCACCGCCCATGCCCTGCGCATAGGCCTCGAAGACGATGCCCGTGTAGTAATCAAAGGAGCTCATCACCGAGAAATCGATGGTGATGTTCTCGCTCAAGCCCTCTTTTTCCAGAATGTCGAACACTGCTTCGAAGCCATCGAGCGCGTCTGCGCAACCAAGCGGGCCAACGAGCTCGCGCACCTCATCGATTGCTTCCCGGCCACCAGCGATGCGAGCCAAGCGCGCAACTGCCGCGGCATAGATGTCCCACGGTTCGCCTTGCGCTTGCTCGCAAAGCGCGTCGAGAGCCACGTAGCTGGAGGAATGGAAGGCATTCAGTATGCCTTCCACCCATGAATCCGGTGCCTGCGAGGCAGCCAACAAGCTGCGTAGCACCGCCACGTTGGCAAGCGCTATCTGGAAGCGCTGCACGCCGGCAGCTTGCAGCGAACGCGCGAACAGGCTGATCACCTCGGCATCGGCCTCGGGGCCACCCGCACCGATGCATTCGATGCCAATCTGCTTTCGCTCGCGCGCAACGGCCCGTTGCTGGCCGCTGCCCGAACTTGCCTCGCGAAACACCCGCTGCATGTAGCGAAAGCGCAGTGGCTCATCGCCACACGCTAGCCGCGTAGCGCCCATGCGTGCCACTTGTAAGGTAACATCGGGGCGCAGCGTGACGAGCTGTCCGGCGGCATCGAGGAATTTGAATGGCGTGGCAGGCACACGACCGCCCTGCTCCATCACGTCGAGCAACTCCAGTGTGGGCGTCTCTATGGGCGCATAGCCTGCAGCATCAAGCAAGTCCAGAACGCGACGAGCCAATGCCTCGCGCTCGCGCGCCTCGTCTGCCAGGACATCCCGAAACCCCGAAGGGGTCGTGCATTGCATCGTTTCCTCCTAAAAGCGCTCGGTCTTGGTCACAAAATCGAGTTTTTCGCTCTCCATCCATGCAATTCGCCTCAATTGTACGAATGTAAATTCTTCCGACCTGAGCTTTTGCCTTCCACCCGCCTCGCGCAACTCAATCCTGTACGGGAGAATCGATGGCTAACAGCGAAAAACTCGATTTTGTGACCATGCCTCTTATCAAAACCATCTCATGCCGCACGATACTTTAGCACAGTATAGTAATAAAGTCTCCCCAATTTGGCAATTCGACGCTCATCAACTAGCAAATCATCTTATCAGCGTCTGACGGAAAACAGAAAAACGGCAAGTCGTATGTCATTTCAAAGCTTTCAACTACAACCTGCAACCCACATGCGTAGAGCATTACACCGAGAGACTGAGCGTACTACCGAAATCGATACACGCAGAAACGAGAAGCTTCTTAGAGAGAAGCCATAGTTTTCAACCCCCACAGGAAGCGTAGCGACCGAGGAGTGAAAACGAAGGCTTCTCTCTAAGATGAATGCCGCAAGAACGCTATTCTGCGAGCTTCTGCGCTAGCAGTTGGTTGATGAGCTTCGGGTTGCCCTGCCCCTGCATGGCTTTCATGCACTGGCCCACGAAGAAGCCCAGAAGCCCCGTCTTGCCGCCACGGTATTCAGCCACTTTGTCAGGATTCTCGGCCAGAACAGCATCTATCACGGCTTCGATGGCACCCGTATCCGACACCTGCTTCATGCCGCGCTCTTCCACGATGGCAGATGGGTCCTTGTCCTCATCGAGCACTGCTGCGAAGACCTCCTTGGCCTGCTTGCTCGAAATCTCATCGGCCGCCAGCAACTCCACTAGCTGCACTCCGCGCGCAGGCGTGAATGCGCATGCCGAAAAATCGAAGCCCTCGTCAGCGGCATTCACATAGCCAGCGATGTCGTTCAGGGCCAAATTCGCAAGTGGCTTGGCAAGCTCGCGCGGGCGCCCTTCGCCACCTTGCTCGACAGCTACCGCGCAAGCATCCTCGAAGAATGCCACGAGGTCGGGCTGTTCGACCAAATGGCGCGCATCGTAGGCCGAAAGCCCCAGTTCGGCTTGGTAGCGTGCTGCCTTTTGGTCGGGCAGCTCGGGCAGAAGGGCGCGCACGCCCTCGATGAACTCGTCGGTCAGGTCATAGGGGGCCAAGTCGGGATCGGGGAACATGCGGTAGTCATCCGCCGTTTCCTTCACGCGCATCACGATGGTGCGCTTGGCAGAGGGGTCCCAATGCCGCGTCTCTTGATAGATGGTACCGCCCTCTTCGAGCACCTCGGCCTGGCGGCAGATCTCGTAGGCCAACCCATCATGCAAGCTCTTGAACGAGTTGATGTTCTTCAGCTCGGTCTTCGTGCCCAGCTCCGTGCTTCCACGCCGCCGCAGCGAGATGTTGCCATCGGCGCGCAGCGAACCCTCCTCCATCGAACAGTCGGAGATGCCCAGTGCCAAGAAGATGGAACGCAGCTTCTGCATGAAAAGGCGCGCTTCCTCGGGCGTGCGCAAGTCGGGCTCGGTCACTAGCTCGATCAGCGGCGTGCCCGCACGGTTGTAGTCCACCAGCGAATGGGTGGCGCCCGCAATGCGCCCCTCTCCACCACCGATATGCACCATCTTGCCAGCATCCTCTTCCATGTGAATGCGCGTGATGCCCACATGCGCCACATAGCCATCGGCCGTGCGCGTCATGTTCTCGGACTGCGCGCCCTCGGGCAAATCCGCCCAGAACTGGCGCTCCTCGGCATCGCGGCCATCAACGTTCAGATCCAACCAACCGCGCATGCAGAAGGCCTTCGGGCCTTGGGTAGTCTGGAAGTTCTTGGCCATGTCGGGATACATGTAACCTTTGCGGTAGAACATCGTATGCTTCTCGATGTCGCAGTTCGTGGCCAGGCCGGCCAGCACGATGCTCTGAATGGCCGCGCGGTTCGGCACCGGCAGCGCGCCGGGCATTCCCAAGCATACGGGACACGTATGCGTATTGGGCTCGGCGCCGAACTCCAGCTTGCAACCGCAGAACATCTTCGTTTCCAGCTTGGTCAGCTCGCAGTGAACTTCGAGGCCGATCACAGCCTCCCAATCCTGCAGGACTTCCGTCATCGTCTTCATGGCTATTCACGCTCCTGTGCCGAAGATGCCGCCGCATAACCAGGCGCTACCTGCGCGCAGCCGTACAGGCTCTCGAGCGCAGCCGCCACGCGCAACATGCTCTCGTCCTTGAAAGCAGGTGCGATGAGCTGCGCGCCCACGGGAAGCCCCGACTGCGCGCCCAGCCCCACGGGAAGCGACATGCCGCCGTTTCCGGCGATGTTGATGGAAATGGTGAACATGTCCGACAGGTACATGCTGGTGGGATCGCTTATCTCGCCTAACTTGAAGGCCGTGCGCGGCGAGGTGGGTGCCAAGATGCAATCGCACTGCTCGTAAGCCGCTTGGTAGTCGCGCGTGATAAGCGTGCGCACCTGCTGTGCCGGGTAGTAGTACTTGTCGTACACGCCAGCAGACAAAAGATAGCTGCCCAGCATGATGCGCCGTCGCGCCTCGGGCCCGAAGCCCTTCGCGCGGCTGGCCTCGTACTGGCTGCCAAGATCCGCATGACCAGGGTCGCGATACCCATAGCGCACCGAATCGAAGCGCGCCAGGTTGCTGAATGCCTCGCAAGGGCCCAGCACGTAATAGGCGCTCATGGCAGCTTGCGCATGGGGCAGTTCCACTTCCACCAATTGGGCGCCCAGCCCCTCCAGCTTGGCTGCCACTTCTGAGATCTTGTCGCGCACCTCGGCGCTCACGCCCTCGGCTTCCATGAAGGCTGGCACCACTCCCACCTTCATGCCCTCAACGCCTTGCTCGAGGTTAGCCGTAAAATCGGTTGCTACTTGCTGGCTCGTGCAGTCAAGCGAGTCATGGCCGCTCATCGCGTTCAAAGCAAGCGCCGCGTCGCGCACCGACCGCGCGAAGGGCCCCACTTGGTCAAGCGAGCTGCCGAACGCCACCACGCCGTAGCGCGAGACCACGCCATAGGTGGGCTTGATTCCTACCACGCCGCAAAAGCTTGCTGGCTGGCGAATGGAACCGCCTGTATCGGAACCCAGTGTGACGCACGCCAAGCCCGCAGCCACTGCCGCCGCACTGCCACCAGAGCTGCCGCCCGGTACGCGCTGGTGATCCCACGGATTCAACGTGCAGCCGAATGCAGAGGTCTCCGTCGAGCTGCCGAAAGCGAACTCATCCATGTTCAGCTTGCCCAAAGGCAGCGCGCCTGCGGCCATGGTGCGCTCGACGCACGTGGCCGTGAAGGGCGACACATAGCTGGCAAGCATGTTCGACGCACAAGTGGTATGCGTGCCTTCCAAGTTCATGTTGTCCTTGAAGGCCACGGGCACACCTGCCAAAGGCCCGAGCTGGTTGAATGTTCCCGCAGCAAGCGCTGCATCAACCTTATCGGCTGCTGCCAAGGCACGCTCGTCGGTGGTTTCCAGGAAGGCGTGAAGCTGGCCATCGTACGCTTCGATGTCGCGCAAGGCGCCTTCGGCAACCTCGCGAGCGCTGAACTCGCCATTGCGCAAGCCGGTTTGGATCTGCTCAACGCTCATAGCGCCAAAGCGCGTAGATTCGCTCGTCGCAGCGGTCATCAGCGATCGCCTCCCTCGCCCAAGATGGAGGGCACCAGGAAGCTGCCATCTTGCTGAGCTGGCGCATTGGCAAGCGCCTGCTCGTGCGTGAAACCAGGCACTTCCACATCCTCGCGCATCACATTGCTCAGCGACCCGATGGGGTGGAATGTGGGCGGCACGCCTTCCAAGTCGTATTCCGTGAGGGGAGACAGGCTGTCGATTATCTGATTCAAATCGACGGTCATCCGCGACACCTCGTCTTCAGTGAGCGCGATGCGCGTGTATTCGGCTATATCGCGCACATCGCGTTCGGTAACGTACTGCGTCATGGGAACCTCTCTGCTCGATTGGGTCCTGGTTTTCCGACAATCTGCAAGCACCGAGCGCTTCGCAAGGGCGCTTCGCCTGCGAGGCCGCTCGGGCGAACCTGCATCATGCCTTGTTGCAGATGTCCATTATACGAGTAATTGCCCTGCCATCGACCTGGGCAAGGTATCATTACGTCAATCGACCAGCGAGGCAGAGAGGACGACACCGATGGCACCTGAAGCAGCTAAGAGCGCATCGGCGCAACCGGGCGAAGCCGAAAGCGAAAACGAGTCTTTGAAGCTCTCCTTCTGCGTACCCGTATACAATCTGGAGGCCTACCTCGACGAATGCCTCGAATCGCTGACAGGGCAAACGTACCAAAACATCGAGGTCATCTGCGTAGACGACGGCTCCACCGATGGCTCGCCCGAGAAGCTGAGCACCTGGACCAAGCGCGATATTCGCGTCCGCGTAATCACCCAAGCCAACGCAGGAGAAGGTGCGGCCCGCAACGCAGCCATCCAGCATGCCACGGGCGACTACGTGGCTTTCGTGGACGGCGACGACTTCATCGACGTACGCACAGCCGACCTCACGCTTGAAGCCGCCCAGCGCACCGATGCCGACATCGTGGTGTATGGCGGGCGCGCCTTTCCCGATGTGGATTGGATTACCGACACATTCGGACCTCGCGACGCTGCGCTCGTTGGAAACGGTGCCGATATCCTGCTTGCCGAGCAGGGCTGCATTCCCTCGGCGTGCAACAAGCTCTATCGCAGGAGCCTTCTTTCTGCTAACGATGCGCGCTTCGACGAGAACCTGCGCTTAGGTCCCGACCTGAACTTCCAATTCAAGGTGTTCCCGCTGGCCACGCGCATAACGCTTGTGTCCGACCGGCTGTATCATTACCGCTACAACCGCGAAGGCTCGGCCATCAACCAAAACTACGCCAAACGCGTGAGCCAGCTGATGCAACACCTCGAGCTCTTCGACATTACTGCCGCGAACTGGCAAGCGCGTGGCCTGCTCGAAGGTCGCAAGACGGAATTCCTTGGTGCCATCGAGCTTATCTTCGGCGATTTCAACTTGCTGGAGCCCGCCGAGATGCATCGCTACGCTTGCGCATTCGCCCCTGTGTTCGAGCGCTATTTCACGCGCGACGACCTGCACCCGCGCATGGGCATCGAAGCGCTCATGCGCTACTGCCTCATGCTGGACCTCGCAGATAGCGACGGCACTGCAAGCAGCATCGCGCGGCTCGTCCGCCCTTGGCGGCGCAAGATGAAGCTGGTTGAGCTCTACCGTGCCGTGCGCTATGGTCGCTCCCCCAAAGGCGAAGCGAGCGCCACAGCGGCAAGCGAAACCAGCTCGCGCGCCCAAAGCGAAGCAGCCAGCACCTCCGAGGCGCAGCTTCCCGAGGTCAGCATCATCATCCCCGCCTTCAACGCCGAAGCCACCATCGAACGCGCTTTGTACAGCGCACTTGCACAGGAAGGAGCGCGCGTTCAGGTTATTGCCATCGACGATGCCTCCACCGACCAAACGCCCATCATCCTCGATGCCTTCGCCGAGGTGTGCCCGAACGTGCAGGTAGTCCATCACGAGCACAATCGCGGGCGCCTCGAGGCACGTCGCAGCGGCATCCAAGCCGCGCGCAGCGAGTGGTGCATGTTCCTCGATGCCGATGACGAGCTTTTGCCCGACTGCGCCCAGCGCCTTTTCGAGGGGCAGCGCGGTGGCTTCGACATAGTGCAATGCAGCTTCGAGATTCGCACCATCGACTACATCGAACCCGACGAGCTGCGCTTCACCCAGCAGTTCTGCGCCGTGCCCAACTGCCGCGCATTCGGCGATGACGTATGCGACCTCGTGTTCGGCGCGCGCAAGACTACTTGGAGCCTGTGCGGCAAGCTGCTGCGCACCGCGCAATTGCGTGAGGCGATGGAGCACATTGCGCCCGCTACGCTCAACCAAGCCGAGGATTGCTGCATCTTCTTCATCGTAAGCTGCCTGGCCACAAGCTATCGCGGCATCGGCGGCTACGAGGGATACGTCTATAACATCGATGAAGGCGGCTCCGACGCGCGTTGGAGTTCCATGGACCTTCAGCAATTCCGTTTCACCTGCAACTTCGTGAGCGCCATGGATGCCATCCAGCGCTTCTTGGTGAATACGGACCGCATGACCAACCCGAAGCTGCGCGCGGCTTATCGCACCACACGCCACGAGCATGCGATCACCGTTGCCGATAAGCTTTTGCAGAAGGTGCGCAAGCCCGAGCGTGCCGAAGCATTCGATATCTTCGCCAGCGAATGGCCGCGCCAGGAAGCCGTGGCCATGATTGCCGAGTCGGGCTGGAACGCGCCTGCTGCCACCTGGGAAGATGTGCATGCTGCCCGCACGCTCGCATGCACCCCGCGCAAGCTGCGCACCATCGGCATCTATCACTCCAGCATGGGAACTGGTGGCGCCGAGCGCATTGGCGCGCTGCTCGCCCGGCTGTGGGCAGCCCAGGGCATGAAGGTGGTGGTCTTCGCCGACTGCCCGCAGGCCGAATGCGCCTGGAAGATGCCCGAGCAAGTGGAATGGGTGCAACTGCCCGCTAGCGAAGCCGTCACCCCGGCAACCTACCAAATGCGCGCCGACGCGCTTGCGCAGGGCATCGCGCGCACCTCGGTGGATGCGTTCGTATACCAGCAATGGTGGAACCCGCTTCTGCCTTGGGACATGATGGCCATCAAAGCCTGCGACGTGCCCGTATGCCTGCTTACGCACGGAAGCTTCGACACGCTGTTCTACATGGGGCGCATACGCGAATACGAGCTGACGAAGATCTTCCGCTATGCCGATGCGCTCGTAGTGCTCACCGAAGCCGACGTGCAGTTCTGGCAGCGCTTCAACCCACGCGTGTTCCAGATGAGCAATCCCGTGATGCATTCGTTCGACGATGCTGCCAATCGGATGCCAAGTGAACCCTTGGCAGATGAAGCAGGGAGCGCTTGCGAAGACAGCGTTTGCAGCAACAAGAGCATCCTCTGGGTGGGGCGGCTCTCTGAAGTGCAGAAGCGCCCAAGCGAGGCCATCCGCATAATGGCGCGCGTGATAGCAAGCGAACCTGAGGCCACGCTCACCTTGGTCGGGCCTTCCGATGCCGATGAGTTGGCCAACCTGCAGGCGCTCGTGCACGAGTTGGGACTAGAAGGGCATGTTGTCTTTGCAGGCGCGCAGGCTGATGTTGCCCCATTCTACGAGAAGGCAACGGCATATCTGCTTACCTCGCGCTTCGAAAGCTGGTGCCTGTCGCTTGCCGAGGCAATGGACGCAGGGCTTCCCACGGTGATGTATCGTCTGGATCACTTGACGCTAGCTCGCAGCAACGAGGGCATCATCGCCGTGGAGCAGGGCGACCGCGACGCTGCCGCACAGGCTATCGTAGAGCTGATCCGTAACCATGCGCTTCGCGAGAAGATGGGACATGCCGCCCAAGCGCGCCTTGCCGAGGTGGAGCGCTTCGATTTGACCGGGCTGTGGGATAAGGTATTCGCCGCGCTTTCGCAAGGAAGCCCGAACCGCGAAGGATTCGAGGCCGCAGACGCGCAATGGGACCTGCTGTTCAGTGGCTTGGAAGCGGGACTTGAGGAAGCAGCCAACCAGCCCTTCTTCTCGTTCGTCATGCGGAAAGGGCTAGGCTTTGCCCGCCGCATGAAGCACCGCCTCATCGGCTAGCTGCTCAACATGAGCACGGTGTCAGTCGACACTACTCTTCGCGCTTGGCTTCGCACCCATGCGCGACGGCGCAAGCGCCTGCGCATGTGGGCTGCAGAATCGCTGCTCAGAATAGTGCCGACTGACACCTGAGCTTGCTTCTTGAACAAAGCGATCATGCTTTGCCGCAGAGAAGAGGCGTAGTTTTCAACCCCCGCAGGGAGCGTAGCGACCGAGGAGTGAAAACGAAGGCTCTTCACTGCGGCATTGACGTGCAATCTGCTTGCAGCTTAGACGAAGTTGGTAACGAAGTGCTTGATGAGAGCGGCTGAGGTGGGTGTGCAAAGCTCGCCTTCCAGATGCTCGGGACACACGGGAATCCCTGTATCCAGGATGGCCTTCGTAGCAGGGGCGGGAACATCCATGAGCCCATGGGCGCATTCGATCGTGCCGCTTCCCACCTGCACGCACGTAGCCTCTACCACATCGGCACCTAGCAGGGTGAAACCATTGCAGATGGCAAGCGCATTCAGCAAGCCTGCAGAATCCCCGACCTCGTGGAAGTGCATCTCGTTCGCAGTACTACCATGTACCTTCGCCTCAGCTTCGGCAAGGATGCGGTAGACCGCGCGCATGTGCTCCTTGGTCTCGGGCGCGATGTCGATGTGATCGATGGTGAGCTCCACGTCGCGTAACGTGCGATGGCGAAGGGGCGGGATGCCCGCAAGCTGTGCCTGCTCGAGCGCCAGCGCCCAGCCGTTGCCCCCCAAGAACTGCTGTAGCTGCCGTTGAATGCTCCCCCGACGCGCATCTTGCGTGAAATCGAACATCGCATCCATGTATGCTCCTCTCTAATATTGCACAAGATGTCTGTGCGTAGCTCTTCGCGTTTGGCTTCGCACCCAAACGCGATGGCGAAATCTTTAACGAACCTGCAGGTCAAACTAACCTAAATCAGATTTCACCTGCGTTTGTGGGCTGCAGAATCGCTGCTCAGAGCCACGCATAGACATCTTTGGTTCTAGTATAAGTGGTTTATGAGGCTTGCTTGGTAGCCGGCGCCGAAACCGTTGTCGATGTTCACCACCGACACGCCCGATGCGCAACTGTTCAGCATCCCTAGCAGCGCAGCAACTCCACCAAACGAAGCCCCATAGCCAACGCTTGTGGGCACAGCGATGACAGGACACGACACCAAGCCCCCGATGACCGATGGCAGCGCGCCCTCCATGCCAGCCACAGCCACTATCACTCGTGCGCTCGCAAGCGCATCGGCGTGCGAGAGCAACCGATGCAAGCCGGCCACGCCCACGTCGTAGAGGCGCTCCACCGTATTACCCAGCATCTCCGCTGTGAGCGCCGCTTCCTCCGCCACAGGCAGATCGCTCGTTCCACCTGCTGCCACCACCACCGTTCCCTTGCCATCAGGTTCGGGCATCTCGCCAATCGTAGCCAGCTGGGGGCCATCGTAGTAGGTCAGGATGGGCAGCGCATCTTCCCATTGCCCTGCAAGCAAATCGCTCAACTTGCGCATCTTCTCAGGTTGAAGTCGCGTAATCAGGATGCGTTGCTCGTCGCGCTGCAACAGAGCGCTCGCGATGCCTGCAATTTGCTCGGCTGTCTTGCCAGCACCATAGATCACTTCCGATACGCCTTGGCGAATCTGCCGCTCGTGGTCTACCTTCGCGAAACCCAGGTCGCTATAGGGTTCCACGCTCAAGCGCGCCGCCGCATCATCGGGCGAAGTGGTTCCCGCAGCCACCGCATCTAGCAACGCTCGCAAATCGTCCCTGTTCATTATTTCCTCCGCATCTGTCAACCGATAGGCTACCACACGAGGTAAGCAGCATATGTTGGCAGGATTTGCTAAGCTTGCCCAGTTAAGAAGGTTGGTTGGCATAGCTCTGAGCAGCGATTCTGCAGCCCACATGTGCAGGCGCATAGCGTCGTCGCGCATGGGCGCGAAGCCAAGCGCGAAGAGCTGTGCCAACCAACACTCGATAATAAAAAGCGAGCGCCTTGAAGACGCTCGCCTGGATGAAACGCTATCGAAGCTAAGACCTAGTCGATGTCGAAGACGAAGTCGTCGTCGGCATCGCCATAGCCCGAGAAGTCCTTCTCCACGTAGCCGCTCGGCTTGGGAGCAGCAGCCTGATGCGAACCAGAGGGCGCTTCGTCGGTCGAAAGCTCGTATTGCTCTTGGATGTCGGCGCGCTGCTGAGCCGCGATGCTCGCCCTGCGTGCATCGCCATCGATCTCGGCGAGCTTGCGCTGCGCATCCGCCATGAAGTTGGCCAGCATCTCGCGGTACTCGGCGCGCACATCGGCGCGGTCGCCTTCCAACGCACGAATGGACTCTGCGATCTTCACGCGGTCGGACTCGGCCTTGCTGATGATGCGATCGGCTTCCTCGTCGGCGTCCTTGATGATGTTCGATGCCTCAGCGCGAGCATTGGTAACGATATCGTCAGCCGAACGCTGCGCCACGATGAGCGCTTGCGA
Source organism: uncultured Eggerthellaceae bacterium (assembly GCA_947565915.1). GTDB lineage: Bacteria > Actinomycetota > Coriobacteriia > Coriobacteriales > Eggerthellaceae > UBA9715. Next base: position 27,401 of record CANOHY010000011.1, read on the forward strand.
AATGGCGTTGTCGTTCGCGGATTTCTCGGAAAGCTGGGCTTCGAGGTCGTCGATCTGCGCCTCAAGCTCGTTCATGCGCGCAATCTTCGCTGCAATCTCGTCGTCGCTGTAGCCATCGATGGAGATGTTCTCGATCACCGTGGCGCTGCCTGCTTCGCGCGCCTCGGCAAGCTGATCTTCCAGGTCGAGGATAGTCTGGTGCATGGCCTCGATTTCGTCGGCAACGCGCTCGAGGAATACGTCGACTTCATCGACATCGTATCCCTTGCGCTCGATGGAGAAGCTGACTGATTGGATGTCCTCAGCGGTTAGTGCCATAGCATTCCCTTTCGATAGCTAAGCTAAAGCCTGCCTGCACATGCATGGAGAGGCTTTCAAGCCACTTCGGCGCAGACGTACGCATTCTTTTCGCAATATTGCAAGTATAAAGAATAATCACAGGATTCCAACCACAAATCGCGAGACTAATTGCAAAACGAGCAAAGCGACAATGGGCGAGATGTCCACGTAACCGCCAATTGGCGGTATAAAGCGCTTGAAGAGGTTGAGATAGGGGTCGCAAAGCGTGCCCAAAACGCGATACACCTTGCCTACCGTCCCGAACTGATGATTGGGAATCCACGACATCAGCACATAGACGAAGATGATCAGCGAATAAGCATCGCATAACCACAAGATGAATCGCTTGACCGAATACATGAGAAGCACGTTGACTCCTTATCTCGAAAGCGCGCCGATAACCGGTAGCGCGGCTTCGTCTCTGCAAGCGACGAGAGCTTCGCAGCCCAGTTCGCTCGCCGTTCGCACCCTAGCCTGCAAGTTCCTTGGAGCGCTTGTCTGCCGCATCGATGCCCGCGCCTATAGCTGCCTCGAAGCCAGCTTCACGCATCGCATCGAGCGCTGCTAGCGTGGTACCTCCTGGCGAACTCACAGCTTCCCGCAGCGTGGTTGGCGCATAGATGCCCGCGTCGAGCACCTGTGCCGTCCCGAGCACCGTCTGAACCGCGAGCGTTTCGGCAAGCGAGGGAGAAAGCCCCCGTTCAACCGATGCCTCCACCATCGCCTCAACCATGCGCGCCACATACGCTGGGCCCGAGCCGCTCAACGCGCACACGGCATCCATCTGCCCCTCTTCCACCACCACGGCGCTTCCTAGGCATTGGAAGAGCTCGCATGCGAATGCTACGTCGCTTGCCGCATGAGAACCCGCGCAAAGGCCCGTTGCGCCAGCGCCGATGACGAGCGGCATGTTGGGCATCGCGCGCACGACGCGCGAGCCTGGCTCCAGATGCTCTTCGATGGAAGCGGTTGTGATGCCTGCAGCCACCGACACGAACAGCGGGCCCTCGATGCCTCCTTGGAAGGCCTCCAAGCGCGCCATGCAATCGAGCACTTCGGGGAGCACCTGCGGCTTGACCGCCAGCACGGCCACTTCGCAGCCTTCAACCTGCGATACATCTTCCACGCAGGTCACACCATAGGTTTCTTGCAAATGAGCACGGCGTTCGGAGCCCGGGTTGACGACTATGAAATCCTTGGCTCGAATGTCTTTGGCAACGGGCGCATTGGAGGCAATGAGGCCAGCCATGATGGCCGTGCCCATCTTGCCACCGCCCACGATTGCGAAACGGGCTTGCTGCTGCATGGCGACGCCACTCAACGCACGCGATTACAGAACGCCCTGCGTGCGCAGGCGCGCCATTTCGCTTTCAGACAACTCAGGGCCGTTCGCGAGGGCATACACGCGGCTACCGATGCCATCCACGTGAGCATCAAGCGCGCTTGCAACACCGAACGAGAAGTCAAGAATGCGCTTGAACAAATCCTCGGGCGTAGACTCCATGGCTAAAACCACCATGTCGCCTGCCTTCAAGGCACGGGCTACGCCCTCCACGTCGTTGTACGTCAAGGGCTTGATAACCGTGATGCCGCGCTCGTCGCCCACTGCCGAAGTGGTGGCATAGCGCGTATCGGCTGTACTGGATTCGAAGAGCGAGTTCAGCCCCTCCGAGCGCGATGCATTGCTGCGCTGGGCTGCATTGTAGGCAGGCGAGGAAACCGCAGGCCCGCTAGCCTCGATGAGGTCGCGGCCCATGGAGTTGCGCTGATACGTGGATGTGTAGGAATTCGAGGCGCTCGCGCTTGCCGGCACATAGCTGCCTGAGCGATCGCGATGTGCGCTCTCGTACGAGCCGCGCGGCGAGTCGATTACCGTACGGGTATGTTCGCGCACGTCGTCGATGGAAACGAGGTTCGGCGTGGAATCCGGGCGCCCGAAACGGCTCGAACGACTCGAGGTGGCTTCGTATTCCTCTTCGCCGTAATCGTCCTCGTACTCAGCATAGCCTTGCTCGTAGTCATCGTCGAAGTCATCGTAATCGTCGAAGTCGGAATCGTAACGGGAGAACTCCTCGTCTTCCGGATCGTCATCATGGGCGAAGCCCAAACGCGACTTGAGGCCGCTGAGCATCTCGCTCGCGCTCACCCTCTTCTGCGCCATCTCATCACCTGCTTGTATATAGTATTCGCCTTGAATCGAACTTACTGTATATGGTACCTGATGATTGGCGACCATGCGCCGTTACACGATAAATTCTGAAGATGGTTCAGAAAACGTAGGGAACGGCCCAACCTAGGTATGAGCTCGCAGAGGCAGATGTCACGTTCCGGAGCGCAGCGCCGATTTCGCGTAGGCAGCTGCCGCGAGAGCGAGCCGTGGCGTACTCTGCTACGCGAGGTGAGCTCGCAGGGGCAGATGTCACGCGAAATCGGCGCTGAAGATGGCACGGCCGATGCGAACGATAGTCGATCCCTCTTCGATGGCGATAGGCCAATCCTCGCTCATGCCCATCGAAAGCTCGCAAAATACTACAGCCTGCTCGGGCGGAAGCGTTTCACGCAAAGAGTCGCGAAGCTCGCGCAATCCGCGAAACGTCGCACGCGCAGCTGCCAAGTCGCCCTGAGGCGCCATGGTCATCAGTCCGCGCACGCGCACGTGTTCTAAGCTTTCGCAAAGCTGCAGCATCTCGGGCACATCTGCAGGCGCAAGGCCGCTCTTGCTTGCCTCGCCCGATACGTTCACCTCCAGCAGCACATCCTGCACGATTCCCCGCTCGCATGCCACCTCGTCGATCTTTCGCGCATGACGCTCCTCGTAAAGCGAATGGATAAGCACGGCACGTCCCACGATGTCGCGAATGCGACGCGACTGGATGTTGCCGATGAAATGCCAGCGAAGCTCGGGATGGGCATCGTGCTTGCGCATGAGCTCATCGGGACGGTTCTCGCCAAAATCGCGCGCTCCCCCGCGTGCCGCGTCTTCGACCGCATCGAGCCCAACCGTCTTCGAAACAGCTACGAGCGTCACCTCGCGGGCATCTCGCCCTGCGCGCTTGCATGCCTGCGCAACCTCATCTGCCGTTGTCCCGTATCGCTCTGCGGTGGTTGTCATTCTCGTTTCCTCCCAAAGCCCGCACATGCGAAAGCAGGCTTCTTCCTTAGCTTTCCCGTGTGCCCATTCTAACGGCAACGGCGGCATTGCGACCACAGGTACCGTTCGATGCGCGATATGAGTAATACTTGTCGCTCGAGCAAACGGTGCACACCTCCGCGTCCGCAATGCGCTCTGCCTTCAACCCCGCATCCTGAAGGTCTCGCCTTACGGCACCACACAAGCTCACATGGGATGCATCTGCCAAGGCAGCGCTGCCGAACTCATGGGCAAAGCGTTCGGCAACCTCTTCGCCCACCTCGAAGCATTCACTGCGAATATGAGGCCCGATATAGGCGTTGACTCCTGCGCGGGCGGAAGGCTCGGGAATCAGCAGCTCAGCTGCCTTGCGGGCGATATGCGCCACCGCGCCCCGCCATCCGGCATGCACCACGGCGAAAGAGCCATCGGGTGCCACCAGAATAGTCGGAAGGCAGTCGGCGAAGTTCAAGAGCGCAGCCACATCGTCGCAGCGCACGATGATGCCATCGGCTCCCTGCACTGCCTCGGCGCTCGCAACTTCAAAGCCAGCTGCGTCGTTCACGTCCACTATGTTCGCACCATGCACTTGCGAGGGCACAATCAAGCGCGGTCGCTGCCCTCCCGCAGCAAGCGCCTCAACGACCAGCTGACGGTTTCGCTGCACTGCCTGCACATCGTCGCCCACATGGTTGGCGCAATTCAGCGACGCGTAGGCACCCGTGCTCACGCCCCCTGCCCGCGACGTGAACGCAACGCGCACGCCACATGCTTCGAACAGCGCCTCGTCGGTGAGCGCAAATAGACGATGCGCCCCCAGAAGGGACGCATCGAGTTTAGGTATGGGAAGCTCTAACGGCATATCCGCCTGCTCATGCGAGCAACCCTTAGCTGCGCTTCAGGAAATCGGGGATGTAATCCTCGTTGGAGATACGGCTCGAAGACGTGGTGGCAGTGGAACGGGGGCCCAGTGCACCTGAATTATACGGGGCTGGGGTCGAAACCGAGGTGGTTGCCGCAGAAGATGCAGGTTGGGAGCTCAAGGCACCCGCGGCTGACGTCTTCAGCGATGCCACGCTTCCCGCCGAGTTCTGCGCGCTGCTGGCGAACAGCTCGTTGCGCTGGTATTCGCGCGAATATGAGGGCATCGACTTCTGCGGGTTGTTCGTGAAACCGGTTGCGATGACCGTGATGCGCACGGCATCGCCCATGGCATCGTCGACTATCTGGCCGTAGATGATGTTCGCGTTCTCGTCGGCGCAAGCCTCCACGATGCGGGCGGCTGCATCCACTTCGGTCAGCGTGAGGTCGGCACCACCGGCAATGGAGAACAGCACGCGCGAGGCGCCCGCGATGGTGGTTTCGAGCAAGTTGGAGTTCGTTGCTTGCTGGGCTGCATCGAGCGCACGATTCTCGCCGGTGGCGATGCCGATGCCCATCATGGCTGTGCCCGCATCCTTCATGACGGTGCGGATGTCGGCGAAGTCGAGGTTGATCAACCCGGGAATAGTGATGAGGTCCGTGACGCCCTGAATGCCCTGGCGCAACGTGTCGTCGGCGATGCGGAAGGCATCGAGCATGGACGTCTTCTTGTCAACGACTTCCAGCAGGCGGTCGTTGGGAATCACGATGAGCGTGTCGACCATCTGCGCCAGCAAATCCACGCCCTGATCGGCCTGATTGCGACGCGTGCGGCCCTCGAACGAGAAGGGCTTGGTCACGATGCCCACCGTGAGCGCGCCGATTTCCTCGCGCGCGATCTGCGCGATGACCGGTGCCGCACCCGTGCCCGTGCCGCCGCCTTCGCCAGCGGTCACGAACACCATGTCGGCTTCGGCCAGCACCGAACGTAGCTCATCGCGGCTCTCTTCGGCAGCCTGAGCACCCACCTCGGGGTTCGCGCCCGCACCGAGGCCGCGGGTGAGGTCCTCGCCGATGTGGACGGTCTTGTCGGCATCCGACATCAGCAGAGCTTGACGATCGGTATTGACTGCGATGAATTCGACGCCTTGAACGCCAGCTTCGACCATGCGGTTCACGGCATTCGTGCCACCGCCGCCAACGCCTACTACCTTGATTACTGCCAGATGCTCAGCGGCATGATTGATCGGCATGGTTGCTCCCCTATCGTTTCGCCATTTAAGCTGCATTTTCGTGCATACATACCATTTCGCAATTCTACACTACTACAATCCTAATGCAACCTGCGCAGATGCAATGCGAACGTTTTCCCCACGAGTTCAGAAGCGCGTCGAACGGCAGAGCTACGCTGGGCCTTGGGGTTGCGAGGGACCCGCGAGCCCGAACGCGCGAAAGCCCTTGCCGCCCTCATGCTCAGATGGCACGCCAGGTGGGAGTTTCCACCATGCGCACGTTGATATAGGCCACGTTGTCGGGGTTCTGCTCCAAGATCTCCAGCACCACGCGCTCTTTGTCGCGGATGTCCTTGGCCTCGCCGAAAGCTACTTCTACGCCATTGGCCAGCAACAAGGTGGTCTCGGCAACGCCCCCGGCCGAGATCTTCACCACCTGATCGGCGAGCTCGGTAGTCATGCCCGACAAGATGGCAAGCGCGTTGTTCACGTTCGCATCGGTGCATTGCTTGCCAATCTCGGCGGATGTGCCAAAGGGCACGTCCACGAAATGGATCACCGAATCGGCATCCTCGTAGATCTTGGCGCTGGTATTCTGCGCAGCTTCAGTACCCGGATCGGGGATGGGCATGAGCCAGGTATTGTCGGTGGCTATGGCCCATTGCTTGGTAGATGCCGCCGATTTCACGGGGATCTCAACGATGGCTGCCATTTCACGCTCTTTCACCACGAGCTCAAGCGTGTCGGGAAACACGCGCTTCACCTCAACGTCGTCTACCCAAGAGCTCGCCTTGACACGCTCGGCGATGGTAGCGGCATCCACGCGCAGCAGCGTGGTGTCTTCGGGCACGTTGGCCAGTTGCGTCATCTCGTTTGCCGTAAGATGCTCCACCCCGCTCACCGTTACGTTGCGAATAGTGAAAAGCGACGAATTGTAGATTGCTATTGCCCCCACCACGGCTCCGATAACCATGACCACCGCTATAACCGCAACAATGATGTAGCGGCGCATGCGACGCCTGGCCTGCTTGGCGCGATCCGCATTCTTCAAGCGCTCGTTGCGACGATCGGCCTGACGCAACTCGGCAATGCTCATCGACTCGTATTCATGTTGCGCTTGTTGAGGCGAGCTGGCCTGCGCCCGATTCGGGGAAGCTGCTTGCGTGCGTCGCGACGAACTTGACTGCGCGGGTCGTGAGGAAGTCGATTGCATGCGCCTTGAGGAACTCGCCTGCGCACGCCGTGGCTCATTTCGCTTTCGCGTCTGCTTGGCGGGTTGCGCATTAGCGCGGCGCGAACGACTCTGCGATTCGCTCCGTGCCGTACGCGATTGCCTGGCGCCATTAGCGGCGCGATTGTTTGCCCTCTTGGCAGCCAATTACTTCGCCTGATCGTTGAGTGCCTCGAGCAACTGACCTCCCATGGCCGTCACGTCTCCTGCCCCCATGGTGAGCACGAGGTCGCCGGGACGGGCGACTTCCACCATGGCGGGAATCACCTCGATGCGGCGCCCCACGTAGCGTGCCTCGGGGTGCCCCTCGTGATCGAGCACGGGCTGTAGGAAGGTCTTGCCGCTCACACCAGGCACGGGAGTCTCTCCTGCCGAGTATACGTCCATGAACGTAACCGTGTCGGCATCGTCGAAAGCCCGGCCGAACTCGTCGTGCAGCACTTCGCAAAACAGCGGCACGCGCGAGTAGCGGTGCGGCTGGAACAGAACATGGATGCGCTCGTATCCCAGCTTCTTGGCCGCTGCCAAGGTAGCTGCGATCTCGGTGGGGTGGTGAGCATAATCGTCGACGATGGCAATGCCCTGCGCCTTGCCCACCAGTTCGAAGCGACGCTTGACTCCTCGAAAGTCGCGCAAGGCTGTTGCGGCATCTTGGGCAGAGAAGCCAAGCGCGTCGATCAGCGCGATGGCCCCCGTCGCGTTCAGCACGTTATGGCGCCCAGGGCTTTGTGGCAAGCCGCCTTCCACAAGGCTGCCATCGGGCATGCGCAGCGTGAACGTGCTGGCAATGCCGTCTACCTGGTAATCCACGATGGTCACGTCGAAGGAGGCTTGCTCGCCTTCGCCCTCTTCTCGCGCGAAGCCGTAGGTAATGAGCTCGCGTCCGGCAGATTTCGCAACCTGCACCAAGTTCGCCTCTTCGCCGCACACCACAATCGGACCGCCCTCGACTGTGGAGGCTATGAACGAAGCGAACCTCTCGTCGATCTCTTCCAGGTCGCGATAATGATCCAAATGGTCAGCCTCGATGTTGGTCACCAGCACGGCCGCCGGCGAAAGATAGCGAAACGACTTGTCGGATTCGTCGGCTTCCACCACGTAGTGCTCGCCCGTGCCCGAGTGAGCGTTCGTGCCATAAGCGCGCACGATGCCGCCAATGAGGAAGGTTGGATCTGCTCCCAGAGCATCGAGCGCCGTGGCCACCATGGACGAGGCTGTGGTCTTGCCATGCGTGCCAGCCACGGCGACGGTTTGCAACCCTTCGCCCAACCGCGCGAGCATCTGAGCTCGATGCCAAATCCTAAGTCCTCGCTCCTTGGCTGCAATGAGCTCGGGGTTGTTATCGAGCACGGCTGTGGTGACCACCACCACATCGGGCCCATCTTCGCGGGAGGTACCGGGGATATTGCCTGCCGAATGCGGCCCGATGCGCACATCCACGCCAGCGTCCTTGAGCTGCAGCGTATAGCGGCTCTCTTTGATATCCGAGCCGGTCACGCGCAGGCCCTGATCATGGGCAACGCGCGCGATGCCGCTCATGCCCACGCCGCCAATGCCGATGAAATGGATTGATTTGCTCGATGCCTCTTGCATAGCGCCCATGTAAGCCCCTTACGGGTCGGAATCGTCTCGATGAACACGTAAGCTTCAATTATACGGGCTGTTCGCAAGCGTTCGAGAAAATGCGGCAAACAATCATCAGGCAACTATGCCTCGAGCGCGGGGCAAGAATTCACCTGGAGACGAGCTTGCGCTTTCACTCCTCGGTCGCTTCGCTCCCTGCGGGGAGTGAAAGCGCAAGCTCGTCTCCAGGTGAATTCGCTGTTCTTCATGCCCCTGTACTCAGCCGCGCATGCTGAGCAATCGCAAGCGCGGTATAATCGCCTGCAAGGATAAGCCGCAAACGCACCCTAAACGAAAACGAGGTGGCTCATGCTTGTCGTGCTCTCTGGCGGTGGAACCGCTGGCCATATCAACCCTGCTCTGGCTTTGGCCGAAGAACTCGAGAAACGTGGCGTGGAGGTGCGTTTCGCAGGCACTCCCAAGGGCGTGGAATCGCGCTTGGTTCCCGAAGCCGGCATTCCCTTCAAGGCGTTCGAGGCCTCTGGCTTCAATCGCAACCACCCCACTTCGCTCGTGAAGGCGCTGCGCCTCATGCAGAAGAGCACGCGCGAGGCCTGCCGCTGGTTTGCCGAGATAAAGCCCGATGTCGTCGTAGGATTCGGCGGCTACGTTTCGCTTTCCATCGGACGCGCCGCCGAGAAGATGGGCATACCTGTGGTCATTCACGAGCAGAACTCGGTGATGGGCCTTGCCAACAAGGACCTCTCCCATCGTGCCACCAAGATTTGCCTCACCTACCAACATGCTGCTCCACATGGGGAAGGTGCTTCAAAGGTGGTTCTAACCGGCAACCCCGTTCGTCGTCAGGTATTCGAGGCTACGCGCGAGGAAGGGCGCCGCACCTTCGCCATTCCCGAAGATGCCACCATGCTGCTGGTGACCGGGGGCAGCTTAGGAGCACGACACCTCAACGAGGCCATGGTTGCACTCAAAGACGAGCTGCTTGCCATCGATGACCTTTACATCGTTCAGATTACCGGCCCCAAGGAACTAGACACCGTGGTGGAGCAGCTGCAGCTTTCGCCCGATCAGCAACCCCGCTGGCAGCTCATGGGCTATACGGACGAGATGGGCAAGCTCATGGCTGCCTGCGACGCCATCGTGTCGCGAGCCGGCGCGTCTTCGCTTGCCGAGATATCGGCGCGCGGCATACCGGCGCTACTCGTGCCCTTCCCTTATGCCACTGAGGACCATCAGACCATGAACGCGCATTCATCCGTGGAAGCAGGATGCGCTTTGATGATTGCCGACGACCAGGTGGAAACGCCCGAATTCGGCAGATTGGTGAAGCGGCTCGTGCAGGACGAGGCCTTGCGCGCCTCCATGCACGATGCAGCCCTTGCACAAGAAACCGCCAATGCGGCATCCAAGCTCGCCGATGTGGTGATGGAAGCTGCTCAAGAGAAGGCTCTCTAGCCCACGATGGTGTGGCAGCACTCTCGGCCTAGGCCTCGAATGCTGCCACACCATCATACAACCAGCATATTCTTGTCGATATGAGCCGAAGCTTTCAACCCCCGCAGGGAGCGTAGCAACCGAGGAGTGAAAGCGGAGGCCTCATATCGCCAGAAACGCTAGGCCGCCCGAGGCTTCGCGCTTGGCCCCAACGTGACACAGCATTTCCGGAAACCAAAAACGCAGGAATGGCCGAAGGCTATTCCGAAGCGTTTTGGCTTGAGGATTTGCCGTGCGCGTTGGGGCCCAAGCGCGAAGTCCAAGCGTTCTCGCGAGAAGACAAACTGTCTTAAGCTAAGTCCCTGCAGAGCCAGTATGCCTGGTTGATGGCATCGCCGATTACGCCCGGCTCCTTCGCATCGCCGATCACGTACGTCTCGGGCACGATGCTCGAAAGCTCCTCTATCATGCACGCGTTCGGGCGCACCCCGAAAGCGGTAATTACGGTATCGGCCGGAATCGTCTCGGTTTCGCCACCCTGATTGCGCACTACCACGCCACCATCCACGACTTCCTGCACCACGCAGTTGCCGCGCTTCGCTACATGGTTCTGCTCGCTGTAGAGGTCGAGCATCTGCTTCAAGAAGAACACGAGGTCACGCGCGAACTCATCTTCGGGCAGCTGGTCCACTACCGTAACCTCCTTGCCCTCCATGGCAAGCCCGAGCGCGCACTCCATGCCCGAAAGGCCACCACCGCACACCACTACGCGCTGGCCAATCTCAGCACCTCCACGGTCGACTTCCACCACATCATGCACGAAGGGCTTGTCCAGGCCAGGTATAGGCGGTTCGATAAGCTCGGCACCCGTGGCCAGTATCAGCACATCGGGATCTTCGGCACGCACTACCTCTGGCGTCACTTCTACGCCCAGCTTGACGGTGGCCCCGCATTTAGCCGTCTGATCTTGCGCCCATTTGAGGTAGCGTCTGAAGCCATCCTTGAACGAGAGCGCCGAGGCCTCGGGCAAGCGGCCGCCCATCTGCTGCGCCTTGTCGTAGAGCACAACTTCGTAGCCACGCTCTGCGAGCACGCGGGTGGCTTCCATGCCACCAGGGCCTGCGCCTACCACCATCACCTTGCGCGGCTTGGTGGTTGGAATCAGCTTGGTGCCACGGTATTCCCAACCCATGATGGGATTGACGGCGCACCCTTCCAAGTGCGACCCCACCAAGCAGCCTTTCATGCAATACATGCAGCGCAGGCAGGGGCGAATCTCATCCTCTTGCCCACGCAGTCCCTTGTTCACGTAATCGCCATCGGCCATGAGCGCCTTGGCCATGGCCACGATGTCGGCTTCCCCGCTCTCGATGATATGCTCGGCTTGCTCGAGCGTGCTGATGCCGCCACAAACCGACACGGCCAAACTGGGACATGCTTCCTTGAGGGCTTTCGAGTACTTCGTGTTCAGCATGGGTTCCACATAGTAACCGGGCATGTTCTTGCAAAGCGCGATGGGCGCGCGCAAGGTGCCGGCCGACACCAGCACCATGTCGATATAGGGTTCGGCAAGCTTCAGGAACTCCACACGCTCCTCGAAGGGCATGCCGTTGTCAATCCACTCATTGCCCACCAGGCGAATCTCGATGGGGATATCGCCACCCGTGGCTTCGCGAGCCGCAGCGAGCACCTCGAGTGGAAGGCGAACGCGATTCTCGAACGAGCCGCCGTACTCGTCGGTGCGCTGGTTCCAATGCGGTGACATGAACGAAGACAGCAGATTGCCATGCGCCAGATGCACCATCACCATGTCGAGCCCCGCCTTCTTGCAACGCTCGATAGCATCCACATGATGCTGGATCACGATGTCCATCTCGGAGCGGCCGATCTCGATGAAGCGCGATGGATCCATGCCATCCAGAATGGAGGGTACGTAGGCGCGCTTGTCGTCGGGCAGCACGTCGGCCGCCCACTGGCCGCCATGTGTTAGCTCAACAGAAAGACGGCAATCGATCTTATGGAACTCGCGCGCCAAAAGCCCCAGCGGCGGGATGTCGTCATCGGTGGTCACCGACATGCATGCATAGAAGTCGCGCCCTTCGTCGAAATCGACGGGCGTCGACCCGATGGTCACCAATCCGCAACCCGTGCGCGCCTGACCCATAGCGAACTCGAAGAGCTCGTTTCCCAGCTTGCCATCGCGGTATCCTGCATGGTTCGACACGATGGGGCTGAACTGGATGCGGTTCTTCACGGTCATACTGCCCACCTCGATGGGCTCGTACACGTGGGGGAAGTGGTTGAATGCCATGGCTGCTCCAATCGATTGGTTGGATGGAATGACGCCATTCTACCAGGCAAGCAGCTTGCTTCGCCAAAAGGCTTGCCCGATTTCTAATGCGCACAAGCGCCACAGCGCGCATTGGCCCCAACGCGCACGGCAAATCCTCAAGCCAAAACGCTTCGGAATAGCCTTCGGCCATTCCTGCGTTTTTGGTTTCCGGAAATGCCGTGTCACGTTAGGGCTAATGCGCGCCAAAACTGAAGAGGCGCCGCTATGAACCGCATCCCGATACTTGGATGCGAATCATCGTTGGCGCACGACGCGCAGGTTGTCTCGCCGCTTCTCGCGCTCGCGCTTGTCAAGCTTGCCCGAGTCGGAAACGGACAGGATGATGCCGATCATCATGAACGTGGCGATCAGCGACGAGCCGCCCGAGCTGATGAAGGGCAGCGGCTTGCCCGTGGTTGGGAACACGCCGATCACGCAGCCGATGTTCAAGAACGCCTGGAACACCAGCATGATGGTCAGAGCGCCAGCCACCATGCGCCCGTAGCGGTCGCGACAGCTGCGCGCGATGCGAAGTCCCGCCCAAAGCAGCACCAAGAACGCCGCAATCACAGCTAAGGCGCCCACCATTCCCAGTTCCTCGCCAATGATGGCGAAGATGAAGTCGGTCTCAGATTCGGGGATGTAGAGGTACTTCTCGCGCGAATTACCCAGTCCCACGCCGAATATTCCTCCCTCGGCGAAGGCATAGAACGAATGGATGATCTGATATCCCGCACCGTAGCCGTCTTGGCCGTCGGCCCAGGGGTTCAAGTACAGCATGCGATCGGTACGATAACCCGACGTGAAGATAGCAATCACCGCGAACAGCAGAAGCGCAAGCACCACGAGCACCACATAGCGCACGGGCACCTCGCCAAACCACATCACGCCGATGATGCCCAAAGCGATGATGGCCGTGGTGCCCAAATCCGACTGAGAGAAATAAAGCAGCGCTATAGGGGCAACCACCAGCAAGAAAACGGCTATGACGAAATGCTTCAGATCGTACGTGCCCGCCTGGAACTCGTTGAACAAATAGGCGGTCATCAGGATGAAGGCGATCTTTGCGAACTCGGCAGGCTGCAAGCTGAAGGGCCCGATGCTCACCCAGCGCTGCGCACCCAGCGCCGTTGTGCCCATGATGGCCGTGAGGATGAGCAGAAAGACGCACACGCCCCAGAAAAGCCACAGCAAGGGCCCTTGCCAGAGCCGATAGGGCAGCACCTTCCAGAGCACGAAAGCGCCTGCAAGGCCGATTATCGCGAACACGAGCTGATCGATGAGATAGCTTGAAGCATCTTCCTGCTCCGCAATGGCCGAGATGGAAGATGCCGAATAGATCATGACGAACCCGAGCAGCGTAAGCCCCAACACCACCAGCATGAGCACCGTGCGTGGGATGTACGCATCCAGCGTGGCATTCGCCCTGCGCGACCTCTCTTCTGCCGAGCGCGCCATGCTAGCCTCGCTCCCCTCGCGCGGCTACCAGCTGCTTGAACACGCGTCCGCGCTCCTCGAAGTTGCGAAACTCGTCGAACGAGGCACAGGCCGGCGAGAGCAAGAGCACGTCTCCAGGGCGCGCAAGGGCCAATCCCGCATCGAGCGCATCTTCCATGCAAGCAGCACGGCTCAAGGCGAACCCCGCAGGAGCCGTTGCAGCCGCATCTTCGAAAGCCGCAACGAACCGCTCCCCCGCTTCACCGAAGCACACCGCAGCGCTCGCATGCTGGTGCGTTGCTTCCACGAGCGGATCCAAATCGGTTCCCTTGTCCTCGCCACCAAGCAACACCACTATGCTCTTGCCGGGAAACGCTGCGAGAGCCTTCAGCACCGAATCGACGTTCGTTCCTTTCGAATCGTTCACGCAAAGCACGCCTGCAACCTCGCCACAGGGCTCGATGCGATGCTCGAGCGGCGCGAAGCCCTGCAAGCCGCGCACAACGGATCGGGCATCAGCGCCCAAGGCAAGCGCAGCGCTTGCGGCCGCAAGCGCATTCTCTACGTTGTGCTCGCCCACCAGGCGAAGCTCAGATGCCGGACCGAGGTCGTGCTCTACGCCTTGCAAGGCAACCTTCAAATGCTTATTCGCATCTAGAAATGCCGCATTGCGAGCGCCGCACCGCGCCCGCATGTCGCCGCAGATGCCATCCTTCGTGCCCAGGGGCACGTAGTCGAAACCAGCTTGCTCGACTGAAAGAGGTCGCAGCTCGCGCACCTTGGCACGCACCACTTCGTCGGTTGCGCTCAGCACGGCTACGGCTGCGCGCATCCCTTCCTCGCCTTGCCCTGATTGCACGCCATGGCGGCGTGACGATGTCAAGCGCTCCAGAAGCCCCAGCTTCGCGTCTCGGTAAGCCTCGAGCGTTTTGTGCCAATGGATGTGGTCGGGCGTGATGCTCAGGATCACTGCCACATCGGGCGCGAAGTCACAAGTGGAAGCAAGCTGATAAGAAGACGCCTCGACCACATACACCGAAGCAGCATTCTGAGCTACGGCATCGAGGCACACATCGCCGATATTGCCCACAGCAAGCGCATCAATCCCGCTCTCGCGCAGGAGGTGCGCACAAAGCGCCGTGGTGGTGGTCTTCCCATTCGTGCCCGTTATGGCTATCCAAAGGCTTGCGGGGTCGCTCTCGTTCCATGCGAACTCGAGTTCGCCCACGAGCTTCGCACTCGCATGCAAGCCATCCTGGTAGAGCTGATGCCAATAGGGAATGCCGGGGCTTGCGATGCACAAATCGAACTGCTCCCCCACTGGAACGCCATCATCGCCGAAGGCATAGGCGAACCCATCGCGCGCATGGCTTTCCAAGAACTCTCGCGATGCCGGGCTCTCTTGTCCGGCTGCTACGAAAACGCTGGTCACGCGCGTTCCAATGAGCGCAGCACAATAGCGTGCCACCGCTTGGCCCGATTTCCCTAGGCCCAACACCAGCACGTTTCCAAGCGTTTCAGCAGGCATGCTTGCGCTTTCCCTGCCGCGCGACGAGGCAACCATGCTACGCCGCCCCCAGCATGCTGCTCGCGAAATACAAGCTGAAGCCCACTGCTGCGCACATGCCCGAGATAATCCAGAACCGAACGACCACCTTGGTCTCGGACCAGCCCTTCTTCTCGAAGTGATGATGCAGCGGAGCCATGAGGAACACGCGCTTGTGCGTGCGCTTGAAGTAGAACACCTGGATCATCACCGAGAGCGCCTCGGCCACGAACAAGCCACCTATGATGATGACCACGAACTCGGTCTTGGTGAGCACAGCCAAGCACCCCAGGCCCATGCCAAGAGCAAGCGAGCCGGTATCGCCCATGAAGATGCTGGCCGGATACGCATTGAACCAAAGGAACCCGATGCACGCGCCAGCCAATGCCGCTGCCACGATGGCCGGCTCCAGCAGGTCGGAGCGGAAGGCGATTGCAGCCATCACGACCATCACTATCATCACCGTGCCAGCAGCCAAGCCATCCAGGCCATCGGTTAGGTTCACGGCGTTGCACATGCCCACGAGCAGGATGTCCACGAAGATCAGGTACAACCACGGAATCGCAATGCCCCCGCCGATGGGAAGCACCGTGACCAGCACGCCGAGGTCGATGTTGGCCACGAAGGGAATGGGTACCGTAGGCTCGATGCCGAAGAAGTTAACTGCCACGATGCAGAAGATGGTTGCAATGGCGAACTGCCCGATGAGCTTGCCTTTGGGCGTGAGCCCCAACGAGCGCTCATGCACCACCTTGGAAGCATCGTCGAAGAGCCCCAGCGCACCGGTCACGATGATCGCAGCCAGCAGCACGTAGGTCTCAGGGGTGGGATATCCCACGATGACGATGGTAATGACCACGGCAATCAGCATGATTACGCCGCCCATGGTGGGCGTTCCCTGCTTCACCAAATGCGTCTGTGGGCCATCGTCGCGCACCTGCTGGCCGATATGGCTCGAGCGCAAGAAGCGGATGAACGGCGGCATGAACAGCATGGTGAGGATAAGCGCCACCGGAACTGCCAGGAACACGAGAAACGTTGGATACGTTTGGAAGAGCGATGCGAGCATCTATTCCATCAACCCCTCGACTATGCCCTTGAAGCCCATGGAATGCGAAGCCTTCACCAGCACGGCATCGTTCGTTCCGAGCTTGCCCTTGATCTGCCTCAATGCCTGCGTGGCATCGTCGACTGCTTGCACGCTTGCCTCGGGCATGCCGGAATCTATAGCACTCTGCGCGATGCCTCGCGAAAGCTCGCCAGCACAGATCAGCATATCAAGACCAGCGTTTGCAGCCATGCGCCCCACGGCCTCATGCGCCGCAAGCGCCCCTGCGCCCAGCTCGCCCATGTCGCCCAACACCGCGATGCGCTTGCCACCCACCTGCAACGAGGCGAACGTGGAAAGCGAGGCACCCATGGAATCGGGGCTTGCGTTGTACGAATCGTCGATGATGAGCGCGCCGTTCGCAGCGTGCATGAACGACTGACGTCCCTCTTCAGGCTGCGAGCCAGCAAGCGCCTGTGCGCATTGCTCCACCGAGATGCCCGACACGATGCCCACTGCAGCAGCCATGCAGGCATTGCTCGCGTTATGGATTCCCCGCAGCTGCAGCGTGCAGGGCGCCGTGCGCACGGTGCCGTTGGGGTAAACGCACCCCAGCGTGAACGAAGGATGCCCCTGGTCATCGAGCGCCACATCCTGCGCGAACACTAGCTGGGAGATTGTGCAAGCCGACTGCGTGAACGGCTCGGAGGTCTCTACAGCGCGATTCTGCAGCCCACAAACGCAGGAAAAATCTGCGCCAATGCCCGTATTTGGCATTGGCGCAGATTTTGCCGTTGCGTTTGGGCGCGAAGCCAAGCGCGATGAGACCTCCGAGCCGTTCACGCAGTCGGCTTGCGCACTCACACCCACCAAACGAATCGCGCGCTCGGCCAACGCACCGTACTCGCAAAGCTGCGAAGCGAAGGCGCTGTCCAGGTTCAGAAATGCAATTCCGCCTTCAGGAAGCGCGGCGTAAAGCTCGGCTTTGGCGCGAGCTATGTTGTCCTGGCTGCCCAGAAGTTCGAGATGACTCATGCCCACGTTGGTCACGATGCCCCAATCGGGACGCACGAACGTGCACAACTCGGCAATCTGGCCAGCGCCGCGCATGCCCATCTCCACCACTACGAACTCGGTATCGGTTTCGGCATTCAATAGCGTACGCGGCACGCCCAGCTCGTTGTTCTGATTCGCCGTGGTAGCCACCACGCTTCCCGCGCATGCCAGCACGTCGCGAACGAGGTTCTTGGTGGTAGTCTTGCCCGTAGAGCCCGTAAGCCCGATTACCGTGCCATGAAGTCGCTCTCGCCAACAAGCAGCCAACTTGGTGAAGGCAATCGATGTGTCGTCAACGACGATCTGCGGAACGGATGCATCCACCACATGCGCAACCAGGGCGCCAACCGCGCCTGCCTGCACTGCAGCTTCCACGAACTCGTGGCCATCCACGCGCTGCCCAGGAAGCGCAACGTAGAGAGCGCCAGGGCACACCTCGCGCGAGTCCCAGGTTGCGCTCGTTGCCTCCACGTTCGCTGCCGTCTTCGCATCGAGCGGGGTGATCGTGGCCGAAGGCGCATCGGCGCCCATCGACATGGCAGCGCCGCTGATGCGTGGCACCACCAGCTGGCCGCCTACTGCTTCGGCTATGTCCTGCAACGTCATCCGCATGTTGGCATCAAGCCCCGTAGATGCGCTGCATCTCTTCGCGGGCAACCTCGCGGTCGTCGAAATGTATGGTCTCGGTAGCAAGGATCTGATAGTCTTCGTGGCCCTTGCCTGCAATGAGCACCGAGTCGCCAGGACGTGCGAGCTCGATCGCGCGCGCGATGGCCGCCTTGCGGTCCGGTTGCACCTCGAAGCTCTCTTCGCCTCCGTTCATGCCGCTCACGATGTCGGCTATGATGGCGTTCGGGTCTTCCGAGCGCGGATTGTCGGACGTCACGATGGCGTAATCGGCGCTCAGCGCCACGCGTCCCATGATGGAGCGCTTGGCGGCATCGCGGTCGCCTCCGCAGCCGAACACCACCAAGGTGCGCTCCGATGTGAGGTCCTTGATGGAATCGATGGCCTTCTGCAGCGCATCGGGCGTGTGAGCGTAATCGACGAATACCGATGCGCTATCGGCGCTCGCAGCCTCAACATGCACGCGCTCCAGGCGTCCCGGCACCTGAGGGCTCTGCGAAAGCCCGGCAACGATCTGCTCGTCGCTCAGACCCAATGCCAAGCCGATGCCATAGGCATTCATGATGTTCGATACGTTGAAGCGGCCTACCAGCGGATAGTCGAATGCTACGCTGCGTCCGCGCACGTCAAGCTCCACCGTGGTATGGGTAGGGGCAAGCTGCATGCTGATGGGGTGGATCTGCGCGGCTGCATCGAAGCCCGTTGTCACAATCCAATCATCAGCCGTCGAGCAACGCTTCAGCAGCTCGCGGCCCCATTTATCATCGATGCAGATCACGCGCTTGGCCGGATAGGCATCCGAGAACAGGCGTGCCTTAGCTTCGAAGTATGCCTCGAAGGTGCGATGGTAGTCCAGGTGATCCTGCGTGAGGTTCGTGAATGCGGTAACGGCGAAGGTGGTGCCCCACGTGCGCTCCAAGTCCAGCGCATGCGAGCTCACTTCCATGGCCACTATATCGCAATTCGCATCGCGCATGGCAGCGAACGTGCGCTGCAGGTCAGGCGATTCGGGCGTGGTGTGCTCCGCCTTCTCGCGCTCGCCGTCTATCTCGATGCCCACGGTGCCTATGACGCCCGTGCGCTTATGCGCAGCGCGCGCCATCTGCTGCACCAGATAGGTGGTGGTGGTCTTGCCATTGGTGCCCGTTATGCCCACAAGCGAGAAATCGCGCGAGGGGTTGCCGTAGTAGCGTGCCGCGATATGGGCCATGGCCTTGCGCGAATCCTCCACTACGACAAGCGTGACATCGTCGGTTTCGGCGAGGTAGAGCTTGCGCTCCACCACAACGAAGCGCGCGCCGCGATCTATGGCGTCCTGGGCGAACGAGTGGCCATCCACCTTCAGCCCCACGATGCAGAAGAACATGTTGCCCGGAGCAACGGCATCGCTTCTATAAGCGAGCCCCGTCACCTCTTCACTAGGGCTTCCGATGATCGTGCAATCCAGGCCCTCGCACAGCTCTTCACATGTTGCCACCAGGTTCACCTCACAGCGCCACGATGTTGTAACGGTTGATAGCATGCTCCATTATATCGTGAAACATGTAGGTCACCTTGCGGTCGCCCGGCACCTCGTCGGCCATGCAGAAGCATACGAACTTGCTGGTGGAGTTGTCGATGAAGCCCGCATAGGCGATGTTGTAGACGCCTTGGCGATATCCGCCATTCTCCTCGTCGTAGATCTCGGCTGTAGAGGTCTTGCCCGCCACTTCGAAGCCAGGGATGTCCGCTTCCGTTGCCGTGCCGTCAGTCACCACGGTGCGCAGCATCGACTTCAATGGCTCGAGCGCATCCTTGTTGTCGAATATCTCATAGGTGGGATAGGTGGGAATCTCGTTGGTTTGCGGCTTGCGGATGAGGAAATGAGGCGTAACCTCCACTCCGTCGTTCAGAAGGGCCCCGTAGAAGGCGGTCATCTGCATGGCGTTCACCGAAAGGCCTTGGCCGAACGTGGCGTTATAGCCCTGCACGCGCGACCAGTTGTCGAAATCGAGCAGGTATCCCAGCTGCTCGCCGGGGTAATCCACGCCGGTGAGCTCGTTGATGCGGTACTTCAGGATGTCATCGTAGAACTCCTGGAAGCCAAGATTGTCCTCCACGGCAATCGACACGCCCAGATTCGATGAGCGATTCAAGATGTAGCGAAGAGACATCTCTTCCTCGGCGTGCTCGAAGGCATCCTTGATGGTGTAGCCGTTGGCCACGATGGAAGGAGGCACCACCAGCGTGGTTTCGGGATCCATGCTCTCGCGCTCCAAGATGCCCGCAATGGAAACCGTCTTGAATATCGACCCCGGCTCGAAGAGGTCGGTCACCGCCTTGAGCTGCATAGAGCCTTCTGGCACCTCGCTGCGATCGGCAGGGTTGAAAAACGGGCTCGATGCCGCTGCGTATATCTCGCCGTTCTCGGCGTTCATCACCACAGCACAACCGTTTTCCACGCCCACGCGCGCCACGCCACTCTCCAAATCGCGCTCAAGCTCTTCTTGGAACTCGATGTCGATCGAGATGACGATGTCCTGCCCTTCGACGGCCTGCTTCGACACATGCACGCCACCGGGGATGGGAGTGCCATCGCGTCCCACTTCGGCCTCGTAGTAGCCCACGGTGCCCGAAAGCAGCGTGTTGTACTGCATCTCCAGCCCGCAAATGCCCACGTAGTACTCGCGATTGGCCTCTTCGTCGACCTCGATGCTGCACGCGCCAATCACGTTTCCGCCCACCTTGCCGTAGGGGTACTCGCGACGCGTGTCCTCAATGAAGTAGATGCCGGGCAGCTCGCGCTCCTTGATCGCATCGGCCTTTGTGGTGTCGGCCTTGCGCTGAATGAACGAGAACGTAGGAGAATACGTGCCCTGCAGCTTTTCCAGGTAATCCTTCTCGGTGCCCCCGAGCACCTCAGCAAGAGCGCGGGCAGTGGCGTTCGGATCCTCGATCTCCTTGGGGTTCGCATATATGGTGGTGGCATCCACGCTAATGGCCAGGATGTGCCCGTTGCGGTCGTAAATCGTTCCGCGACGCGGCTCCTGGTAGAAACCCACTGTGCGCAAGCTCTCGGCCTCGGCGGAGTACGCAGGCGACACGACGATTTGCAGATAGGCTAAGCGCACGAGGAAAACCGCTGCGATGGCCAGGAAGATGAGCATCACCACGAAGGCGCGATTGCTCCGCGAACGCGAGACGTATTGCTCGAGCCTGGCATTCGCCCCGCCCGAACCCGACGAAGCGGAATTGCGGCGCGAAGAAGGAGACATATCCAGCTTCTCCCTTATCGATCGATTTGCACGACGTTCTTAATCGTATCAGACAGGGAAAGCGTATCGCCGTTCTTGATAGCAACCACATCAGGCTCCAGCATGATGGTGGTGGTTTGAGCAGGTGCAGCCATGCCCATCTTCTTAGCCTGCGCCTTCACGGCAGAGGGGCTGGTCAGCACGCTTTGCTCCATCTCCAGCGACGTGCCAGCGCTGCGCGCCTCGCTAATCTGCGCAGAAATGGAGTCGCTTTGGATCATGGTAGTCACCGCATTGCTGGTAAGGGCAATGCGCACGAAGCTCAGCACGGCAATCAGCACGATCACGACGGCGAGCATCTTCACCGTGGTGGAAACAAGAGAAGGAGTCGTTTCGCCGCGTGCAATCGAACCTGTGCCGATGACACATACGTCGGATTCGTATTCAGGCTGCAGAACCGGTGCTGCTTGACCGAAGAAGGGAGCGCTTGCATCTTGGGTGCGGCGCGAGCGAGCGCTCGTTGAACGCCGCGCTTGCCCAGTACGAGAAGCAGCCGAGCTGCTGCGTCGCTGCGAGCCACCGCGCGTCGTTGCGCCCAAGTCTCCTGCATTGGTCCTGTTGGAACCGTATGCCATCGTTGCTGCTCCTCTGTTTCGGCAGGATGTCGATGCATCCCGTGCGTTTTGCAACTTCGCTTGAGGGGCCTGGCACTGAGGCTTGGCCCTAGAGCTTGCGCGCGATTCGCAGCTTTGCGCTGCGTGCGCGAGGATTGCGCTCTATCTCCTCTTTGGTGGGCACAATTGGCTTGCGCGTGACCAGTTCGAGTATCGGCTTTCTCCCGCATGCGCACACGGGCAGGTCAGGCGGGCAGGTGCACCGATTGGCACCCGCCGCAAACGCCTCTTTCACGATTCGATCCTCCAGGGAGTGATAGCTGATTGCCATCAGCACCCCACCCGGATTGAGCCAGCGGACCGCGGCCTCGAGGCCTGCTCTCAAAACGGTCAGCTCCGAGTTGACTTCAATGCGGATGGCCTGGAAGGTTCTCTTCGCAGGATGACCGCCTGCGCGCCGGGCGCTGGCGGGTATTGCCGCTTTCACAACATCGACCAGCTGGCTCGTGGTGGTGATGGGAGCGACCTTGCGTTGCCTCACGATGAAATCCGCGATGCGCGAGGCCCACTTCTCATCGGCGTGCATACGGAGAATCCGAGCGAGGTCTGTTGCGTTATAGGTGTTGATGACCTCTTCTGCGGTTAGGGTTTGATTACCCGGATCCATCCGCATATCAAGTGGGCCGTTCTCCTTGAAGGAGAAGCCACGGGCCTGCCAATCGAGCTGCGGCGACGAAACTCCCAGGTCGAACAAGAACGCATCGACCCCTGGTATTTCGCAGCCTACAAGCAGCTCATCCATATCCCCGAAGTTGCCATGCACGAGTTCGATGTTCGGGCGTTCGCTCGCGGGAATCGCGTTCAACCGCTCCGAAGCTGCCGCAAGGGCTGCCTCGTCCTGGTCGATCCCGATGAGCGTGCCCTCTGGTCCGATTTGCTTGGCAACTTCGAGGGAATGCCCCGCACCACCGAGCGTTGCGTCCACGAACGTATGCTGCGTTTCTGGGTTCACGTGCTCGAGGCACTCGGTGAGCAGGACGGGGATATGCCGATATTCACTTGTCATTTCGCGCACGTCTTAGAGCAACGCGAGGGTAAGATCACAGTCCCCCTCGTTTGCGTCATAACGCTTTGCGTCCCACATCTCGAAGTAACCCTCCATACCCACGATCACTGCATCCTTCTCGATAGCCGCCGCGTCGCGCTGATCGGCAGGGATAACGATGCGCCCTGCGGTGTCGATCTGCACGTCCTTGGCCCGCTTCTTGAAGGAGCGCAAGTAATCGAGGTGCTGCTTCCTGGTCATCTCCTTCTTGGCGGTAATGTAATCCATCTCTTCCTTCACCCATTGGTTGAAGCCTTCAGAGGTGAACACCATCAAGTACTCGCTGCCAGGATCGAGCGTTACCACGAGGTCGCTGGGCAGAACCTTGCGAAATTTCGCAGGAAGCGAGACACGGCCCTTGGCATCGACCTTGTAACGGTATTCGCCGTTCAGATCGATTTGCACTGTGTCGGTCGTTTCTTCCACTGCATCCCTTCGCTTCGCTTGGCTTGACCAGCACGTGACATTCTATGCCACTTTCCCCCACTTTTCAACATTAGATCGGAAGA
>CANOHY010000012.1 GCA_947565915.1 uncultured Eggerthellaceae bacterium
GAACAGGAGCTTCCCAAGCTTCTAACGCGGGTTCGATTCCCGTCGCCCGCTCCATAGCACGCACCGAGCGCTGTTCTTCCGGGCAGCGCTCGTTATTTCAACTAGAGTGAAGCCGAGAGCCCCACCCTAACAAATTCGACACCGACCATCCAATCGACTCGAAGAAGGAGCACCGTGTCCCCCGAACCCGATTTCCGCTTCGCCGAGAAGGCCGATGTTCCCTTGATACTGGCCTTCATCAAAGCGCTTGCCGAATACGAGCGTATGCAAGACCAGGTGGTGGCAACCGAGGCGCTGCTCGAGGAGTGGCTCTTCGACAAGCATGGCTCCGAGGTTCTCTTCGTGCTGGAACACGGGCGCGAGGTTGGATTTGCCTTGTTCTTCGGCAGCTTTTCCACCTTCCTCGGACGTGCTGGCATTTACTTGGAAGACCTGTTCGTTCTTCCCGAGAAGCGGGGGCGTGGTTACGGCAAGGCGCTTTTGAGAAAACTGGCGTCTATCGCGGTCGAACGCGGATGCGGGCGCTTGGAGTGGTCGTGCCTTAACTGGAACGAACCAAGCATCGGCTTCTACCTGTCGCTTGGCGCCCAACCTTTGGAAGATTGGACAACTTATCGCCTCGAGGGCGCCTCCTTGGAACACGCTGCCTCGTAGGGCCTGTGAAGTCAACCAAAGCAACAGGAGGAGAATGGAGGCGGTGGCTGTTGCCTTGGCAGCAGCTAGTGTCCGCGTCCCTTCACTCCACTCTTCTCATCAAAGACAGTCTGACAACTATCGCTATCGTGTGATTTCGGCGAGTATCATCTCGATGGCAGCAATGTCAGCCTTAGCGAGATGGCCAATGCGACCAGCAGTGCCCAAATAGTCGAACGGTATCTGGACAATGCGGTCAAGTCGGGCGATAGAGGGCCTATCGAGACCTGCAGTCTTCCACTCCCGTATGGGATAGTCGTGCTTGAGCGAGAGCTTATTGGTAGCTCCGGTGATCATCGCCACAAGCGATCCATCTGATCTCGTAGCAAGTACGATAACGGGACGATACTTGTAGCCGTGACCTTCCGAGAAATCGAAACGGGCATGCCAGACCTCCCATGCCTGAGGGACTCGCTCACTCATCGCCGTCATCCCAATCCGCAGGAAGAACAGCAATGCCCTCTGCGCTCATCTCGGGCTTGTAAGCAATTGCTGCGATGGCATCAAACGAAGGAACCTCGGGGCGCAAGTCGAAGGGGAGCCCTCCGACTTCGATAGACTTCACGAGGAAGGTGTTGATTGCATCGTTGAGAGTCAGGCCCCAACGAGCATAAACTTCGGTAGCGTTCTTCTTGACCTCATATGACGTGCGCGTTTTGATCTCAGCTCGTTTTGCGACTGCTGCAGTTGCCATCTCAGGCCTCCTTCCTAGTGAGTACCCATATAGTACCCAAATAGGGTACATAATACAAGTAAAGGAACCTAGATGACATAGCATCGCAATGCAGGCCAAGAGCGATTGGTTAAGGATCATATATGCGGGATAAAGGAAAGGTCGGGCCAGATATCGCACCAACCCACCATGCAGGCAACTCCCACCAAGATGGCGCAGACCGCTCCCCAGCTTGACCTTTCCATTGCCAAAGCATCTCGACTAATCATTTCTTTCATCGTAACCACGTCTCCTTTCACGAGCTCATCTATGGATACTCCAAAGAGCTGGCTCAGCAACAGCAGGCTTTGCACGTCGGGATAGGTCTTGTCGTTCTCCCAGCTGGACATCGTCTGGCGGGACACAAAGATCGCATGGGCGACATCCTCTTGCGCATGCGCGCCCTTCCAACCTTCGTGCTTTCGCTCTTCGTCACGTGCCTGATCGAAACGACCCCTCTGTCTGCCAATTCGCCCTGGTTCCCTTTGTTTCCGAAGCAATCGGCACCATTCGTACAGCACCCTCTTCCCTTAGGCTTAGAGATGAGTATCATGATGGCCGATGCGCGGCAAGAGCAGAAATATCGACATGATGCATGGGCCTCTGGCAAGCCGCATCCTCCTCTTCGCAATCCCCCTTGCACTCACGAGCATTCTCCAGCAACTGCTGAACTCAGCAGACGCCAGCATTGCCGGCCACTTCGTCAGCGGCGAGGCACTTGCAGGAATCGGAGGCACCAGCCCCATAACCGCCATGTTCGTGAACCTGTTCGTGGGCCTTTCCATCGGCGCGAACGTGACGGTGGCCATGCGCATTGGAAACGATCAGCCCCATCGCGTGAACGATGCCGTGCAAACCGCCATGACGCTCTCGGTTATCATCGGGGTGCTCTTGGCCGGTTGCGGGCTATTCCTCTCAGACTGGATCATGGGCGCCGTCGGAATGCCCGACGACTCCCGCACCGATGCCCTCATTTACCTGCAGCTCTATTTCTGTGCCATCCCCTTCATGACCATCTACAACTTCGCTTCGGCCATCCTGCGTGCTCACGGCGACTCGCGCCGTCCCCTCTATGCGCTGGCCGTTGCCGCTTTGGTGAACTTGGGGCTCGACCTCCTGTTCGTGCGCTTGTGCGGCTGGGAAACCGCTGGCATCGGGGCAGCTACCATCATCGCCTTCGGCGTGGCAGCGCTCATGGCCGTCATCTTCGTCATGCGCGAAGACGACCCCTTCCGCTTCCGCCTGAGCCGCATGCGCATCACGCTGCCAGAACTGCGCGAGATTCTGCGCATCGGCGTGCCTGCGGGAATCCAGGGCGCCGTATTCTCGCTATCGAACACGGTGGTGCAATCGGCCATCAACAGCTTCGGCTCG
Source organism: uncultured Eggerthellaceae bacterium (assembly GCA_947565915.1). Lineage (GTDB taxonomy): Bacteria > Actinomycetota > Coriobacteriia > Coriobacteriales > Eggerthellaceae > UBA9715. The sequence continues at coordinate 2,780 of CANOHY010000012.1, forward strand.
GCAGCCGTCGCCGGCTCGTCGGCAACCCTGAACTTCGAGTACTACACTTACTTCTTCGTGAATGCCTTCGCGCAAACCGCCGTCACGTTCACCAGCCAGAACTACGCAGCGCGCAACGCCGACCGCTGCCGCCGCATATTCCGCTGGTGCCTGCTGTTCGGCTTCGGTTCGTCGCTGGCGCTCGGCATCACCTTCACCGCGCTTGGCCGCACCGCACTCGGCATCTTCACCACCGATGCGGTAGCGCTTGGCTACGGCATGATCCGCATGTGGCTCATCGAGCTGCCCGACTGCCTCACCTCACTCTACGAAGTGCCCGCAGGTGCCATGCGCGGCATGGGATGGTCCACCACGCCGGCCATCATCACCATATTCGGAACATGCGTGCTGCGCATCGCCTTCGTTGCGTGGGCATTCCCCTACCTGGGCAGCTTCGAATCGCTCATGGCGCTTTACCCTGCAACGTGGATCTTCATAATAGTGGCCATGCAGATTACCTATTTCCTGGTTCGCAAGCGCACGTTCGCGAAGATGGGCGAGTAAGCCAACAGAACCGCCTCCCTATCCCCCTATCCCCCTATCCCCCATGGGTCACATCTAATGACACGCTCTCACGCTTTCGAACTCAAGAGGCGATTCTCCGCGTTCATGCATGCCTTGTGTTCCATGCCCTGAATCGATTGATAAATCCCATCACGACCTGGTAGAATCAATAGACCTATAGCTAGTCGATGTACACTGCCAGGAGAACCACCGATGCGAAGAAGGGCAGCTACCGAGAAAACCATGAAGGGCCTGCGCGTGGCCCTCTCGGTCGTGCTCGCTGCGGCGCTCATCATGCCCACGGTGCTGTTGTCCAACCTCGGCAACATGCTGCCAGAGCCAAAATCGGCCCTCGACGGAGTGGATGCATCCAGCCTGATTGCCGAGCCTTCGCTGCAGCCAGAGCAGGCAAGCGTCCCCAAAACCGAAGAAGAGAAGCAGGCCATCCTCGATAGCTACCTCGCCGACGGAACCATCACCGAGAAGGACTTGGGCAACCAGTTCATCGTCGATTCGCTCACCGGAGCCTTTCTGGAAGGCGAGCAGTCGGACGCAATCGAGAAGTGCGGCAACGAGCTCGATGGCTACGAAGACGCGCTGAGCGAAGCCGAGGAGCGTCAAGCGGATGCCGAGAGACTGGCAGCCGAGGCGCTCGACCAAGCCAAGACCCTCACCGAAGCCGAGGTGGAAGCCGCGCTGAACGCCGCACGCGAGGCCGAGGAATCCGCGTTCGCATGCGATCCCACGCTGAGCTCGGAAGACGTGATCGTCAGGCAACCGGAAGCACAGGAGCCGGCCACGCGCGCGAGCAAAGCCGACGAGCACGCGGGCGCCTTCATGGCAGCACGCACCCAAGCATTCTCGACCGAAGAGGACCTGCAGACCCAAAGCGATTCCTACTCGACCAGCGTGGTGCTGAAGGACGTGAAGTCCGTCATCCTGTACGACAACTCCGGAACCCCGCAGACGCAGGACGTCTTCGTCAGCTACATCAACAACTACCTCGATAGGCATACCGCCTTCGTCCAGATGCTCAACATGCCATCGTTCTATAGCCCGGTACTGTCGGCGGACTTGAGGGATGGATGCATCTACGTCACCTTGCAGCTGCCCGCTGGAGCCGGCGAGGAGCCGAAGACGTTCGAGGCTCTGTACACGAAAGGCGCCGACTGGGAAGGGTACGTGAAGACCATCTCGGGTCAGCCGGTGGCGAACGATTCCACCATGATGGCAAACATCGCGAGCACGCCGGGCTACGACCCGAGCCGCGACCAGGCCTACCGCAACGCCTACAAGTTGGCGCCCTACGCATCCTACGAGGACATCGTGAGATCGGGCAATGCCATCCCCGAATCCAGCAGCCTTTACAGCAAGACCATCCAGGAGCTGTGGCCCGTGCATGCCACCCAGGGCATGAAGGTCAGCATGCTGGAGGGCGAAGAGGAGGATATCGTTCGCAACGTCGTGTACTACTCGGATGGCACGTCCGAAACGACCGACCTGCAATTCCTGGGCGCCAACTCGCTTACGGCCTCGTACACGATGGGCGAAGCGGGCATTCTCTACCAGCCCGACTTCTGGATGCTGGGCGAGGGCGCGAAGCACGGCATCGACCGCATGGCGGCGTTCATCCGGTCGAAGACCTACAACAACTACTTCGCCCCGTTCAAGTCCGACGTGAAGATGCACCGCACCGTGCGCGACTACTTCGACCGCAACATCCACGACAAGGCCGAGGAAGTGGCGGCGAACCTGCTGAGCAACATACCCATCTGGAGCCCGATGTACTCGGATTCCAAGCTGTGGAACTATTACATGAGCCAGGCGGAGAACGCCAAGCCCACGGATAACTGGCAATCCCACGCGGTCGAGCTGAAGATGTTCAACCTGCTGTTCTTGTACACCTACTGGGACAGGTTCTTGAACTTCGGCATCGGGGGCAGCGAAGAGACGGGCTTCCAGAACAACGCGAACGCGTTTCTCATCGTCGCCTTCCGAGGCGGGGTGGTGAAGCCGGGGCTGTCGCTGGTGAACATGACCTACGACGTGCGCTCGGACACCATGCTCTCGTATTCCATGATCCGCCTGATGTCGAACACGGTCATCAACACCAGGCTCGGACCCTTCACTGGGATATACAATTCCCCCGCGCTTATCAAGACGATCGTCATGCGCGCGTCAGACTACGCGGACGTTGCCAACTGGTTCGCCGACTACATGTCCACCATCGCGTTCTACCATGAATACGAGCCGCCCGCCATCGAGGGCCACCCCGAAACCGAAGAGCTCTTCTGGCGTGGCTGGGATCAGGCGTCGCGACGATATCCCGACTATCTCCCCATATGGCTCACCATGGACCCCGGCGCCATGTACATGGGGTCGACCTCGATGCTCTTCGCCTGCGGATCGACCTACATCTACACGTCCCCCGCCGATTTCGAGTTCAACGACGCCTATCGGGCATCCTTCAAGACCCGTTTGGACAGCATCTTCTCCTACGCATCCAAGTACGCATCCACGATAGCGACCATCGTCGGCAAGGATCGCGTGAACACCACCATCGTCCTGACGCTGGACAACATGACCTCTCGCTACGATTACGGCACTGCCCAAAACGTCTACTACGAGAGCCACGGGCTCTGGGGCAAGCACTACACCGAGGATCCCTGGCATAAGCATTTCTACGACGTGAGCGAGCTCTACGACACCACCGGCGGACAAGGTGCGGCTGCCGCTACCTACAACATGTCGCCCACCAACAAGCGCATCCTGTTCCTCGCCTATACCTCCCTTTCATGCGGCTGGTCCTATTACTGGTCGCACGAGATGGCCCACGCGCTCGACAACGACGTGTTCCTGGGCGCCGGCCGTCGCGATGGCGGCTCCAACGAGGACTTCACCGATGGCCTCCTCACCCAGGGCCACGGGTCCATGACGCCGGTCATCAACCTTTGCTACGACTACGACATCTCGTCCGACATCATGTCGAACTACGACCGGGACCGAATCTACGGGAAGGATGCGACGGACGATTTCTACGGGAAGGTCTACGAGACCTTGGATGTCCTGGATTACGCTGCGCTCCAGGCGTTCTTGCGGCTGAGCAAGGACGAGCAGAACGCCGTGGCGTCCCAGGTGTGGTTCAGCGGGCAGAACGGCACCAGCCCCTTGGATTCGGGCACCAACACCACCATCCTGTGCTCGAGGAGCAAGGTGATCGGCGAATACGACGGCACCACGGCCACCATGCCGGTGAACGCCTCCGTGTTCAACGATGGCTCGAGGAAATTCCAGACGGTCGAAGAGGTATACGACAACCAGCTGTTCCTGCGTCCGGGCATCCCCGACGGCGGCAGCATCACCTGGAGTCGGCAGAGCTACGTCACCGAGGACAACCGCGGCTCCTGGTGGTTCCCCGTGCATGCCAACACCTTCTATCCCGATTCCCGCTCCTTCAAGGTGATGATGTACCGCATGCTCGGCCGCGAGGGCTACGACGCATTCGCGACCTACGGAAGCGCGGGCGGCAACGACCTGCAGAAGCTCATGAAGATCACAGGCTGCTCCTCGTACAAGGAGTGGCAGATGCGAACATGGGACGGCATCGAGGCAAAGAAGGGCAACCTTGCCTACGTCGACTTCGACGACTTGGTGGACAAGTTCGAAGCCGCGCTCGAATCGGATGCGGAAGCCCACGACCGCAACCTGGGCTCCATGTCCTCGCTCCGCACGCGCATGTTCTACATGATGAAGCGCGTCACCAACGACTTCCGCTACGGAATCTACGAGAACCAAAGGCCGGTCACCCATATCCGCACGCTCGACGATTTGCTGGCCATCGCGGACGACCCGCGGGGCAATTACGTTCTGGATAGCGACATAGACGTGACCAGCATAGGCCTCGACGCGAAAGAGTCGCTAGTGAAAGGCGTCTTCTACGGCAAGTTCGACGGAGGCGGGCACAGCATCTACTCCCAGGACGCACCGCTTCCCTACCTGTTCGAGGGAATCAGGCACGCATACGTGAAGGACCTCTCGCTGGGAGGTTCGGCAACGGGCGCAGTGTCGCCCACCATCGTGAACAGCGAACTCGAGAACATCACCTACGTAAAATTCGAAAGGAGCATTCGCTCCGTGGACGACTTCGTTCGGATCTCGGATGACCTGAAGCTGGGGGTTCGAACGTTCCACCTAGAGGCCGACCTGAACTTCGCCGAATGGTCGAGAACCAACGCCGCCTCAGAATCGAAGCAGACAAGCGTCGTCGCGCAGCCGGTGATCGGCACCACCGAGACTCCCGTGGTGCTCAACGGAAACGGGCACAAGATCTCGGGGCTAGATGGCGCATCGCTGTTCGATCGCGTGTGCTTCGCCCAAGTCGGCAACTTGAGCATCGAGAACTCCAAGAACCACCAGAACCTCGAGAGCGCGAGCTTCGTATCGCTCCTGGCCTCCCGGTCGTACCAATCGAAGTTCACCGACCTCTTCTTCAACAGCGTGTCGCTGCGAGGAAGGTCGCAGGTCGGCTTCGTATCGGGAGACGACGGGTTCGCCAATGCCAGCGGGAAGGACACGCGCGACGGCGGCTCGCAGTTCAGCAGGATCCAGGTGACCAATGCCGTGCTGCAGACAGGCTCCTCAACCGCTACCAGCGTATGCTACGGCGGGTTCGTATCGGGGCGCCTGTGCCAAAGCACCCTCGAAGACGTGTACGTGCAGGGGACGCTTGGAACCTACGGCGTGAGTTGCGGTGGCGTTGCCGGAGCCATCACCAAGTCGGCCAAGCTGAACCGATGCATATCGAACGTGGGCATAAACTGCCCCAATTCAACGAAGAACGGCGTGATAGTGGGCGACATCGAAAAAGGCGCCTTCGATGCCGACAGCACGAAGATCGCGAATTGCTTCGGATTGGGCAACCCGGCTCTCTCCGAAAAGACCACTCCCGAGCAAACCCAGGCTGCCGCAGGCGCCCGCATTGCCACTTTCAGCGCGCCGGAGGCCGTAAGCGTCTTCGAGAACTGCTTCGAGAACGCTGCGCAACGCTATGGCTCCTCCTTGGCCGTAAACGAAGCGGCCGACGTGGCCTTCGCACGCGTCGACCTCAAGACACCCGCGCAATACACGTTCCCCAACAGCTTTGCGCAACCCTACAGCATTGCCAACCTGCGCAACAACGAAAGCCTGTTCGCCAGTTTCGGATTCTCAAACGACGTATGGGAATTCGACCCGACCATCCATGTGGGCTATCCCATGCTGAGGTTCGTGGGGAACAGGAACACGTTCTACGACTACGACCTCGACTTCAAGGTTGACTACCAGAACGAGAAGCTCCTATTCTGGGGCTCCAGCTTCAATGGGAACGTGGTGAGCATGCACAACCTGCCATTCAGGACCACGAAGGACATCCCCCAAATGTCCTTGAAGGCAGGCGATTGGATGGATGTCGAATTCAAAGACAACCCCATCGCGTTCTCCTACATTTCGACCGAGGCAGACAGCATCGACTTGTCCGAGATCATCGAATACGAGAAATTCACGAACGAGGAAACGGATTACAAAGGAACGCGCTCAGTCAGCCTCTACTACGACATGCGCGCTTCGAAGAAGCCCTATAGCTTCGAGAAGACGCTGGAAATCGCTCCGCGGCCCGAGATGGATTGCACGGATCGCCTGAAGGGCGTGCGCGCGAACTCGAAGGGGCTGGGCGCTATTCATTACAGTTCTTTCGGTGCGTACGGTTCTCCGGAGTTGGAATACCGGCTGGCAAGCGGTGCAAGTGACGAGAGCACAGGCGATTGGGCTCCCATTACGGCGGCCATGACATCGGTTGCCCCCGGCTCCTACGAGGTGCGAATCGTGGCGACCGATCGCTCGTTCGCCAGCTATCCCGCCACGGTTACGGTCGAGGAGTTCGACCCGAACGCCGTGATATTCCCCTTGGTGCTGGAACTGGGTGGCGGCAGCTGGGCCGAAGGATACGCCGCCCCCGAGGAGTACAACAGCGAGGAAGCGCTCGTCCTGCCCACCAGCAGCCAGATCGAACGCAACGGCTTCACCTTCGCCGGATGGTACGCCAGCCCCACCTTCAGCGGTTCGCCGGTCACGTCCATCCCTGCAGGGAGAACGGAGCCCCAAACCCTGTATGCGAAATGGAATCCCAACACCTACCAAGTGAAGATGAACCTGAACGGGGGAACCCTGCAGCGCCCCTCCGACAACGTATCGAGCTATGTTGCGGGAACCGAAGTGACGCTTCCCGTGCCCTCGCATCCCTATCGCACCTTCGCGGGATGGTACGAGAACGAAGCATGCGAGGGCGAGCCGACGACCGCCATCTCCCCACTCGATTACGGCGACAAGGAATACTGGGCGAAATGGGATGCCGTGACCTACAACGTAACCCTACACCTGCAGGAGGGCGAGCTTGCAGAAGGGCTTTCGGGCACCTTCGCCTACGAGACGGGAATCGGCGCCTCTCTTCCCGGGGCGACGGAGATAACCCGGCTCGGGCACACCTTCAAGGGCTGGTACGACAACGAGGAGTGCACCGGTCAGCCAATCGCCCGCATCTCCAAGAGCGATACGGGGAACAAAGAGCTCTGGGCGAAATGGACGGCCGATGTATACGACGTCACGCTTGCCTTCAATGGCGGAAAGCTGCTGGTGGGCGAGCAAGACGTGACGAGCTACCAGTACGGCATCGGCGCAGAGCTGCCGGGCATGGAGCGCAATGGCTATCGATTCGATGGCTGGTACGACAACCAGGAATGCACGGGATCCACAGTGGAGTCGATTCCCGCCGGCTCGATAGGGGCCAAGAGCTTCTGGGCGAAATGGACTCCCCTCTCCTACGAGATCAGCTACGATCTGGGACGCGACGAGACCGGTGCGCAACCGCCTTCGATCGACCTCTCCTCCTTCGAGAGCTACACCACCGGCAGCAACCTGGCATTGCCGGATGCCGCAACCATGGTATGGGACGACCACGTCTTCGCAGGATGGTATTCCGATGCGAGCTTCTCGGGCAGCCCCCTGACCAGGATCGACTCGGAGACCTATGGCAACCTCACCCTCTACGCCCGCTGGGTGGGCAATGCCTGCGTCATCTCCTTCGACGTTGACGGCGGGCTGATCGACCCGGCGCCCGACACCGTCTACTCCTTCGCAAACGGCGCCCATAAGCCCGGCGACGAGGTTGCGCTGCCCCAAGCGCCTCAAGTGTCGCGGTTCTGCTACACGTTCGAAGGCTGGTACGACAACGCCTCGTTCAACGGCTCGCCGGTCACGAGCATCACCCTTGCTACGGGAGCCGTGAACCTCCACGCGAAATGGACGCTTGATTCCTACCGCATCAGCTACGAGCTCGATGGGGGATCATTCACGAGCAGCGCCAACCCGCCTACGAGCTACACCGTTCAATCCGGCAGCATAGCGCTTCCCTCCGCGATTGACTTGACTCGCAATGGATTCGCCTTCAAGGGCTGGTACGACAACGCAGGCTGCTCGGGATTGCCGATCAGCCTGCTCGACACCATGGGCGAAGGCATCAAACTCGAGGACAAGACGTTCTACGCAAAATGGGAGCCGATCAAGGAGGATCCAGACGAGCCCATCGACCCGGACGAGCCGGACGACCCCAGCGCGATCTCCATCATCTCGATCGCCCTGAGCGACGGGCTTGCGCAAGCCGTGAAATGGGACGCGAGCGGTTATGGCTACCTGGAGGTCCCGCGCTCGAAGATGCCCGCCAAGGCGGAGGACTTCGCCATCAACGTGCCCGATGGCATCTACGTCCATTCCATCGTGAAGCGCGAGGGAACCTTGCTCTCCATGGTTCGCAGCTTCTTCCAGGTCGTCTTCCAAGCACAGGCCCAATCGGATATCTGGGACATCGTGCTCAAGCATAGGACGAACCCCGATGTCGAAAAGCACTTCGTCTTGGAGCTCATGCCCATCGAGGAAGAGACGCCCGAGCCACCGAAGCCAGACGACCCGAAGCCCACCAATCCCACCACACCCGGCGGACGCGATCCGTCAACGCCTTCATCCCAGACTCCCAGTAGCCAGCAACAGCCCTCGAACATCTCGAACGGCGGCGGCTCGCAGACAGGGGACGCGAACGCTAACGGTTCCGGTTCGGCCTCGGGATCAGGCGCAGGCACGATTGCCCAAACCGGTGACAGCACGCTTGCTCTTGCCCTCGTCTTGGGCATGGCAGCCACATCGGCGCTCTTGATCGGCTGCTTCGCTCATCAACGCCTCTCGAAGAACGACGCGAAACGGAAATAGACCCCCTGTCTCCCAGTCCCTTCGCTAGCGCGAGACCTGCAGCAGCTTGTTCTTGAGCTCCGCTTCCATCTTGCGGATCTCCACCTCGGCCTCGGCGCGCTTGGCGCGACCCTCTTCTTGAATCTTCATGACCTCGTCGAAGGTTTGGATCAGATTCTCGTTGGTGGCGCGCAGCGTCTCTATCTCCACGATGCCACGCTCGCTCTCGCGCGCAACCTCCACCGTAGACTGCTTGAGCTTCTCGGAGTTCTTGCGCAGAAGCTCGTTGGTCATGTCGGTCACAGCCGACTGGGCACGCAAGGCAGCCTCGTTGTTCGCCATGCCCAGCGCCAGCACCATCTGGCTCTTCCACAGCGGGATGGTGTTCACCAGCGTCGTCTGGATCTTCTCGATCATCAGCATCTCGTTGTTCTGAACAAGACGAATCTGCGGTGCCATCTGCATGGCGATCGTACGCGTGAGGTCGAGGTCGGTAAGCTTCTTCTCGAAGCGGTTGCAAGCACTCTCCATCTTCTGCACCGCTTCGGCGTCTTCGGTGCGGCCACTCGCCTTCGCCTGCTCGATCAGCTCGCGCAGCTCGCCTTCGCGCACCTCGGCAAGGCGCTTGCGGCCTGCTAGCAGATACATGGTGAGCTCCTTGAAGTACGTCAGATTCAGCTCGTAGAGCTTGTCGAGCATGGCCGCGTCCTTCATCAGCGTGATCTGATGCCCCTCCAGGGCCTTCACGATCTTGTTGACGTTCGCTTCGGCCTTGTCGTAGCGCGCCTTCAGTGCCACCACCTTGTTCGCTTGACGCTTGAACAGCCCCAGGAAGCCCTTCTCCTCGTCGGCATCGAAGCTCTTGAGCTCCACCACCACGTTGGCAATCAGCGTGCCGGCTTCGCCAAGCTCCTGCGTGCGCACCTTCTCGAGCGCCGTTTCCGAGAAGCTGGCCATCTTCTTCTGCGCACCCGCACCGTATTGCAGGATCTGTTGGGAATTCGAGATGTCGATCTGCTTCGAGAACGCATCGACCTGCGCACGCTCCTCGTCGCTGAGCGAGTCATCCAACGCTGGCGGCTTGGGCTCGGCCGATTCGATGATTGCCGCCTCCACCACGCGCTCGTCGTCGTGCATGCCCAAGGGCTCCAGCGTCAACTCTGGCACGGGCATTTCGCTGGCTTTGATGATGTCGTCGTTCATCTGCGATCCTTTCCTCGCATGCGAAGCATCCTGTCAATGCAGCTTACTGTTTCTTCTGGTCGAAGGGGCCTTCGGTCAAACCTTCCTGAGCGAGCATTGCCGTAAGCACCGATATGTCGCTCGACACGTCCATCGAAAGATCCTCGTAGGTTGCATCGAGCAGCTTCTCGTAAGCGCCTATCAGCATGTCGAGCGTTTGCTCTATCTCGCAGCGTGAACTGGTGATGTTTTGCCCTTGAATGGGTTGCTCTTCCAAATCCTCGTATGCAGCCAACAGCTTCACGGTTGTTGGCAGATAGTAGTCCATCATGCGTTCAAGCCCGTCGATGACATCGGGCTCCTCCGATACGCGTTTCAGGATGCGCGCCACCACGTCCTCGATGGCAACGATCTTCGCGCTGATCTGGGCATCGTCTATCGCCACGTCCAAATCGCGCAACTGACGCACGTAATCGTTGCCCTGCGCGATAAACGCCCGGTCGGCTTCGGAGAGCTGCCCGGCCATGCGGTGCGACTTGGCCCGCAAGCGAGCTGCTTCCGCTTCGCGCTGTTCCAGCGCACGCTGCCGCTGGGTTGCCTGAGCTTGCCGGTACTGCTGGTACACGTTATCGGTCACCATCAGGAATGTGCCGTCATCCGACAAGCGCCCCTGGGGCAACAGGCCATATTTGAGAATCTTGCGCGATGTGCTCAGCGCCTTCTTCGGCGTCATGCCCGTCTGCGAGGCCAGCTCGGGAATGGAGCACACTTCGCGATTGCCGAATACGCGCTGGAACGCCTTCATGTTCGCAGCCGTGCGCTGGCGCCCAATTCCGGCAGCAAAGCCCCAAAGCGACAGACCGGTCATCGCACCCGAGCCAATTGCGCAGGCAAGCGCCGGAAACAATCCATCCACGCTGATTGCCAAGGCGAACAAGATAGCAATGAACCCAAACCCTGCCGCGCAGATGCCACCTACCACCGACAAGGCTATCCCGCTTGCGGTGAGGCCTACAGTGGAGCGATAGCGTGTGGGCGTCGCAACGACGCGTTGGGCTATCACGGGCTTGGCGCCTGGTGGCGGAGGCGGTGGGGTTTTAGCGTTGTTCGCACGACGCGCCGAAGGGTGCGTGGCCTGCGCCCGCTTGTAGCCTTCCATCGCTTGGTCTATGGCACCGCTTACGGCGTCGCTCGCGGCATCGAGGCCCCGGCCCACGGCTTTCGAAACCTGGTTGATGGATTGCTCTATCGACCGGCAGAGCTGGTCGAAATCCGCTTGGGACATGTTGGCCATCGGCTTCCTTCAACGCGCGATTCATCATCGAAGAGCATGCTTGCACCTTCGCGCCAATCTTACCACGCGCTCATCAGCATGCCCGCACCCCAACACATCGCACATCTTATTCAGAGCCACGTTCCCAACGAAGGCCGGGGTTTGGAATTCCAATCCATCCCATGCGTATAATGCTCGAGAAACCATAAACTCGGCAAGGAGCACTTCGCATGACACTGCAGCAGCTTCGCTACCTTATCGCCATAGCGCAAAGCGGTTCGATCAGCTCGGCAGCCCACGAGCTCTACATCTCGCAATCGAGCCTGTCGATGGCCGTGAAGGACATCGAGCGAGAATGCGGGGTCACGATATTCGAGCGCTCGAGCAAAGGCATCACGCTCACGCGGGAAGGAAGCGAGCTTCTGGGCTATGCGCGGCAAGTCGTCGAGCAAGCCGACCTCATGGAGGCCCGCTACTCGAAGCAGGCCAAGCCGGTTGCACAGCATCTTTCCATTGCCTCGCAGCACTACGCCTTCCCCGTGGAAGCTTTCCTTGATTTCGTGCAGGCCTACGAGGGTGACGGCTACAGCTTCTGCCTGAAGGAAACGCGCACCGCCGACATCATCGACGACGTACGGGAGTTCCGCTGCGACATCGGCATCCTGTACCTCTCATCGTTCAACGAGCAGGTTATCGGCAAAGCGCTCGAAGATGCAAATCTCTCGTTCAACCGCCTGTTCCAGGCACGCCCGCACGTGTTCGTCGGCGAAGGCCACCCCCTTGCTTCCCGAAAGACGCTGCGCATCGAGGAGCTGGCCCCCTATCCGCGCTATTCCTTCGACCAAGGCACCAACAACTCGTTCTTCTTCGCCGAGGAGCCCTTCGCCGAGCTTCCCCACGAGAAGAAGGTGATCGTCAGCGACCGCGGCACGCTCTCGAACCTGCTCTCGCATCACACAGGCTACACCGTGTCGACCGGCGTGCTGTCCAGCGAGATGCACTCGGGCATCGTCTCTATTCCGCTCGAGACCAGCGAGAAGATGGTGGTTGGCTACATCGTGCACAACGAGCGCCAGCTCTCGCCTCTTGCGCAGGCATACATCGAGAAGCTGAAGCTGTTCATCGAGGAATACAACAAAGGCTTCGCATCGCTCTAGGGCAGGTGTCGCCAGCGCAGCGACTGCTCCAAGCATGCTTCAGGCTTCCAGCCTGGGAGGTCCTGGTCAGCGACGACTATCGGAGAGCTATCCTAGAGCGCCTCGACCTTGTCCGCGAAATCGAACATCGCCGTAGTGAGGTAGCGCTCGCCGGTGTCGGGCAAGATGACCACGATGGTCTTCCCCTTGTTCTCGGGACGCTGCGCCAGCTTCGTCGCCGCTGCCACCGCCGCACCCGACGAGATGCCCACCAGAAGGCCATCGTGAGCTGCAAGCTCGCGTCCCGCTTCGAATGCCTCCGCATCTTCAATGGGCATGATTTCATCATAGATGGAAGTGTTCAGTGTCTCAGGCACGAATCCCGCGCCAATGCCTTGGATCTTGTGCGACCCGGCGCACCCCTGTGAAAGAACCGGCGAATCAGCAGGTTCCACGGCCACTATCTGGATGTTCGGGTTCTTCTCTCTCAGATACGCTCCGGCGCCCGAGATGGTGCCTCCCGTTCCCACGCCACTTACAAGAATATCCACCTGGCCATTCGTGCCTTCCCAGATTTCCGGGCCAGTCGTCTTCTCGTGTATGGCAGGGTTTGCCAAGTTGGTGAACTGGGAGGGGATGAACGAGTTCGGCAGCTCGGCGGCAAGCTCCTCGGCTTTTGCGATGGCGCCCTTCATGCCCAGCGCGCCTTCCGTGAGCACCAGCTCGGCACCATAGGCCCTCATAAGGTTGCGCCGCTCCACCGACATCGTGTCGGGCATGGTGATGATCAGCCGATTTCCGCGAACCGCGGCGATAGCCGCAAGCGCAATGCCCGTGTTTCCCGACGTCGGTTCAATAATCACTGTGTCGTCGTTCAGCAGTCCCTTGGCCACGGCGTCGTCGACCATAGCCTTGGCCACGCGGTCCTTCACCGAACCAGCGGGATTGAAGTACTCCACCTTGCCCACGAGCTTGGCATCCAAGCCATGGTTCTGTTCGTAATGCGTGAGCTCCACCAGCGGCGTGTTGCCCACAAGGTCCATCACGTTCTTGTAGATAGCCATGACTGCGTCCTTTCGTTCGGCCCTGCGGTTTCGATTAGTGCTTGCAGACACGATTGCAACCCCTCTCCAGGGCTTGGCTTGTGCTCACTTAATAGTCTAGTTATTCAGTCGGCTTTTCCAAGGGCAACGGCCATAGCAAAAAACTATGGCTCGCCGTCTTTCGCGAAAGAGGCACGCAACCCTTTGCCCAGCTCGATTCCAGCACCACGCCCGCACAAAGCCAGCCACCCTCAGCTGGCTGCATTCTTTTATCCTTGTTCATATATAATTGAGATCCACGAGACGCCTCCTCGAGAAACGGAGTTCAGCCATGCTCGTCATCGTCACCGGTACGCGACAAGTGGGAAAGACGCGCTGGCTCGAGCACTTCATCGAAAGCGCCACCCAAAGCGGACTTCGTTGCGTAGGGCTCATCTCGCCCGGCATCTGGATTGATGCAGCTAACGGCGAGCTCAAGAAAACAGGCATAAGCGCGCGGCTCCTTCCCGAAGGAGAGGAGTTCACCTGCGCGCTCCGGCGCGACCTTGCGCCAGACAACCCCGATCAATTCAGCCAGGCCGACAAGGCCCAATTAGGCTGGAGGGTCTACGACGACGCCATCGAGCGCGTGAACGCCCATTTCGATGCCTTGCGCGCGCAAGGCCTGCTCCCGAGAGATATCCTCGTCGTCGACGAGATCGGAACGCTCGAGCTCGTGCACGGAGGGGGTTTCACCTCGGCGCTCGGCATGCTCGACGACCCAACCTTTGCTGCCCCCGAAGAAAACGGCAGCCCCGAGCCCAACGCCGTCATCATCATGAGGCCCGAGCTTCTCCAGGAAACGAAAGAGCGGCTCGCACCCATTTGGGGCGAACCGCTCGTCATCGATGCATCTTGCGACGATGCCTATCGGGGAATCGAATCCTTGATAAGATCGTTCAGCTCGGCATCGGTCAGATCGTAGTTGTAGAGCGTCTTGTAGTACGACTTCGTCACATCCTGGATGGAGTCATCGAACATATCGGGATACAGCAGACGCGGAAGCCACTGCAAGCCCATCATCTGATTCACAGTGGGCGGGTTGTTCAGCCAGCACCACGGATCGTTCGGGCACAGGTAGTAGTTGCCGCTCGCAACTCCTGCGACGGTCTGCCAAGCCGGGTCAGTGCCAACCGAGTCGTAGACGGACCGATTCTGGAACACGACCAGCTCGGGATTCCAGATGGCCATCTGCTCCAAGCTGATCTCGTTGCCATTGCCCTTGCCCGACGCCTTGTCGACCACCACCACGTTGTTGGCAACCAAATCGACCACCGCGCCCTGGAACGACCCGTTCGCAATGGCATTCAAGCCGGTATCGCCCACGATGTAAGCCATGTTCGCGCGCTCGCCCTCGGGAATCGTGCTCATCACGCTCACAACCTTGTCGTAGGCGCTTTGCAGGTAGTCGCCAATCTGGTTGCCGCGTGCCTCTTCGCCCAGAAGCTCACCGAGCTTCTTGTAGCCCGCACCATAGTCAGAAAGCTTGCACTCGATGAACACGCAGGGAATGCCAACCTGCTCCTGCAAGGCTTCGAGATCCTCCTCTACGCCCGCCTTGTACTCGCCCGTGTCGATGATCACCTGCGGGCCAGCCTCGGCAATGGCCTCGCGATTGAGGTTGTCAGTCGCGCCAAGCACTGCGCCGAACACAGGGTAGTCGGCGAACTTCTGGCCAAAGATCTTCAGCTGATCGTCGTTGAGCGTTTGGGAAAGACCCACCATCTTCTCGGGAGCGATGGTGAGCAGAACCTGTTGAGCAGTATGCCCCGACGGAGCGATCTTCTCGATGGTGGCCGGAAGCTCCACCTCGCGCCCGCACGAATCCACGAACATGCGCGTCTCGCTCTGTTGGGTCTCGTTACCCTGCTTGGCGCCACCCTGATCACCACCGCCAGAGCTGCAGCCCGCAAGCGCACCGAGAGCGCCCACCAGCAGAAACGCTGCCGCGAACGCCGCGAGCCGCTTGGCCCAGCCTTCCCCTAACCTTGTTGCTGACATACCGGTTCTCCTTTCGAGCCTTCTTGCCTTATTTCGTCGACAGGCACGCATACGCGCACCTTATCTCCATAAAGTGAGTTGACCTCCACCTCTATGCCGTAGAGCCGCGATATGAGCTCGGAGGTTATAACGTCGTGCGGGCGTCCCATGGCGTCGATGCGGCCGTCTTTCATGATGAGCGCTTGGTCGGAATAGAGGAAAGCGTGGTCGGGGTTATGCGTGGACTGGATGATGGACATCCCCTCGCGCGCCAACTGGCGCACGCACGAGAGCACGCGCACGGTGTTGCCATAGTCCAGTGCGCTCGTGGGCTCGTCCATGACGATGGTGGTGGCATCCTGGGCAATGGCGCGAGCGATCAGCACCAGCTGCTGCTCGCCACCGGATATCTGCGTGTAGAGCCGATGGGCGAACCGCTCGATCCCGATGCGCTCCAAGGCAGCATAGGCGCGCATGCGCTGGGCCTTGCCCGGGTTCGAAAGCATTTTGAGGTCGCTTCCCGCCGCCATGAGCACCACATCGAGCACTTCATAGTCGTACACGGGCGCATGCGATTGCGGAATGTAGGAGACCTCGCGTGCGCGCTCGCGAATGGAAAGCTGCTTGATGTCCTTCCCATTCACCAGCACGGTGCCCTGGTAGTTGCTGCTCAGGCCCAAGATGCAGCGAAACAAGGTGGACTTCCCCACACCATTGGGCCCCAGCACGCCCACCAGTTCGCCATCGCCAATCTTGAAGCTGATGTCGTCGAGGACCTTGTGCTTCCCGTAGCTAAAGGAGAGATGCTGCACTTCTATGCTCATAGCTTCTTCCTCCGCGTGATGAGGAACAGGAAGAAAGGAGCGCCCACGAAGGCTGTTAGGATGCCGATGGGAATCTCTGCGGTGGTCGCTAGGCGTGCTACGTCATCGACCACCAGGAGGAATCCGGCTCCCAACAGCATGGAAGCGGGTATGAGCTTGCGGTAGTCGGCCCCGATCATCATGCGGCACAGGTGCGGAATGACCAAGCCCACCCAGCCAATCATGCCTGTCACGCACACGCTTGCTGCGGTTACCAGCGTGGCAGCGATAATCACGATGATGCGGATGACCCGTGCGTTCACGCCCATGGTTGAGGCTTCGTCATCGCCCATGGTAAGGATATTGATGCGCCAGCGCATGATGAAGAGCACCGCGCAACCAATCAGCATGATAGGGAACACGGCGCCAATCTTCGGCAAGGTAGCACCAGTCACGCTGCCCATCAGCCAATAGGTTATCTCGGCAAGCTCGTCGGTTGGGTCGGCCACCAGCTTCGCATAGGACACACCAGCCGAGAAGAGCGAGCTCACCATGACGCCTGAAAGCACTACGACCATCATGTGATTGCCCTTGGCGCGCGAGCTTATCAGCAGCACCAAGAACACCGTGAAGAGGGCCATAAGGAAGGCCATGATAGATACGCCCCAGTTGGCAAGCCCCAGCAAGATGGCAAGCGCCGCGCCGAAGGCTG
Organism: uncultured Eggerthellaceae bacterium; assembly: GCA_947565915.1. Taxonomy (GTDB): domain Bacteria; phylum Actinomycetota; class Coriobacteriia; order Coriobacteriales; family Eggerthellaceae; genus UBA9715. Next base: position 19,762 of record CANOHY010000012.1, read on the forward strand.
CACCCTGGCTGGCGCCCAGGATATCGGGCGACACCAGCGGATTTTGAAACGTCCCTTGATAGGCGGCGCCAGCAGTGGCAAGACAGCATCCCACCAAGATGGCCAGCAATATGCGCGGCAGTCGCACGTTCAGGAAGAGCGTTTCCTGCTGATCGGTCCAGAACGCATCCACAGGCACAATCTTGCTCGCCAATATGCCAAGCGCTTGAGCGGGGTCGATGGGATAGCGCCCAAGCATCAGCGACACGAAGAACGCGACCACCAGGAAGATGGCGAGTCCGCCAATCACCCAAGCCGCCCTCTTCGATGCCTGCGAGCGCGTTTCGAACGCTTGCGCTTGCTCGTCTTCCACCAGATACGCCTTCCACGACTGCATAGGTTTATATTGTTTTCTGATTATACTCATTTATATATATTTTTTCTTATGAATTATTCTCTTTTGAGTCTCATTAAGCTTCAAGCAGCTTCAAGGTTTACGTTGCAATGTCAACCGACCACACTCTGCGCTTGGAGCTTTGCGCGTGCTATCCTTGCCCCAATGCAATCGTTTCGAAAGGAGCAACGCTCATGAGCAAGCCTATCGTCTACTTCACCAAGCAGATCACTCCCGAGAACGTGGTTCGCATCTACGAGAAGCTTGGCGTGAAGCTGCCGGGCAAAGTGGCGGTGAAGGTGCATTCGGGCGAAGAGGGCAACCAGAACTACCTGCATCCCGAGTTCATGCGTCCTATGATCGAAGAGGTGGACGGCACCGTGGTGGAATGCAACACGGCTTACGACGGCGCGCGCGACACCACCGAAAAGCACGAGAAGCTGATGGCAGCCCATGGTTGGACCGAGCACTTCGACGTGGACATCATGGATTCCGATGGCCCCAGCACCGACATCGTGTTTCCCATAGAGAACGGCCGCGTGCTGAAGGAGAACCGCGTGGGCGGCCACCTGGCAAACTACGCCTCCATGCTGGTGCTCTCGCATTTCAAGGGGCATCCCATGGGCGGGTTCGGCGGCGCGCTGAAGCAGCTGTCCATCGGGTGCGCCTCCAATCAAGGCAAAGTGAACATCCACACAGGCAGCGCCAGCTTGAACCAGGGCGATTTCTGGGACAAGCATGCCCAGCAGGACGACTTCATCGAGGCCATGGCCGAAGCAGCCGAAACGGTGGTGAACCATTTCGGGAGCAATATCGCCTTCGTGAACATCGCTTGCAACCTTTCGGTCGACTGCGACTGCTGCGCGGTTGCAGAGGATCCCTGCATGGCCGACATCGGCATCTTCGCATCACTTGACCCAGTGGCTATCGACGCCGCTTGCCTCGACGCCGTCAAGACATCCGACGACCCAGGGCGCGACAAGCTGCTGGAGCGAATCGATTCGAAGCATGGCGCGAAGATCATCGACGATGCCGTGCGCTTGGGCTACGGTTCGAAGGACTACGAGCTGGTTGAAGTCGAGTTCTAGAGGTCGCGCAGGCTCTTGCAAGAACCCACGCGAAAGGCCGTCTGGGGGATTCGCCGTTTGACCAGGCGATAAGGATGCTGGAACACTCGCTTACTCAATATATGGTAAGGTATCGGGGTCGGTTTCACCACAGCCGGCCCCGACTCGTGTGAAGCTTTAAACGGACGAAAAACGATGAATGAAGCTCAATATAAAGCCTGGACGATGCGCTTTCGCAAGGATCGCCACGCACGCAATCTACTGCGCAATGCCAACGACCTGCTTACGCTGGTAGGGTATATCTCCTACTTCGTGCTGCTCGTCGTTTGCCTGGTTCATGGGTTCTTGGGCGACTGGAGCCAGCTCTTGAAGGTGGTGCTCGTTCCTGGCATCTCGCTTGGGCTCGTTAACGTGGCACGAAACCTCATAAACGAGCCGCGCCCCTACGAGACCATGAAGATTCAACCGCTCATAGGACGCGATTCCAATGGCAAGTCCATGCCAAGCCGCCATGCTTTCAGCATGTTCATCATCGCCTTCTCGTGGTTCGTGCCAGGGTATCCAGTGGTGGCCGTCATCCTCATCGTGGTGGGCGCAGTGCTGGCTGTCATTCGCGTGCTTGGCGGCGTTCATTACCCGCGCGATGTGGTGGCAGGGGCGCTGGCTGCCCTCGCATGCGCGCTCATCGGCTACGTGTTGATTTAGAGTCGCCCTTTTATCAGCTCCCCGAACGCGCTGCTGCATTTACGCGTTGCTGAGTTGCGAGCATCGTTGCGCCGATGCGCTGATATGCCGTTGCGCCGTTACGTTGATGGCGCTAACGCGCAAACGGGGCTTATTTGCTAGCAATCGTGGTCGCAAAACGCCTAACCCTGTCAAATCAAAGGCCGAAATCGGCTTTTTGCCAACTCTTCGATTGCAAAACCCCAGGTCGCCTATTTTGCGAGAGGGCCAATCTCGATATATGACGCCAAATTGGACAGGGTTAACCGATTTGTGACCAATGTTGGCAATTCTCTTGACTCGTAGCTCTCTTTGCATATACTTATGTTCACTTGTTCATATGTATAAAGGAAAATCAATGGCTAAGAACATGCACAAGGATTTGGAAAGCAGCACGGAACCAAAGGAAGGCTCGAAACCCGCTGAGGACAAGCTTGCCGAAATGCATGCGACCGCATCCAACGGCGAGATGCTCGAATCGCTCGAGGGCATGCCGGAAGAGGAGATGCTCTACGACCTCGCCGACCTCTTTAAGGTGTTCGCAGATACCACGCGCATCAAGATCCTCTTCGCGCTGATGGATGGCCCGCAATGCGTGAACGATATCGCGCAACTTATCGGAGCCACCCAAACAGCGGTTTCGCACCAACTGCGCATCCTAAAGCAAGCGCATCTGGTGAAGTTCCTGCGCGAGGGAAAGAACGTCTTCTACTCGCTCTCTGACGATCACGTGTACACCATGCTGGCCCAAGGCCTCACCCATATTTGCGAATAAGCCGCACGAGAAAGGAACATCATGCGCCGCTCTTACAAACTCCAAGACCTCGGTTGCGCCAACTGCGCCTCGAAGATGGAAACCGCCATCAACAAGATTGATGGCGTGAACAGCGCCACCATCAGCTTCATGACCAGCCGCCTCACGCTCGACGTGGCTGATGGCAAGCTTGATGCCGTGCTGCCTCAAGCGCAATCGATTTGCTCGAAGTACGAATCCGATTGCCGCATCGTGCTGTAGCAACCAAGGGTAGCGGAGTCCTTTGTGGACTTCGCTCAGCGAGCGCTCGGCCCGATGCAGCGCCGCTGATTCTGCAGCCCACAAACGCAGGCAAAATCCTTTCTGGCCCAACGAGCACATGGGTACACCAGAGATTTTGCCGTTGCGTTTGGGTGCGAAGCCAAAGCGGCGTGCGTTGGGTCGAGCGCTCGCCCAGAGAATGCAATCCATCAGCAGTGTCACATCGAGCGACACGCCCGGCCCGAATGCCGATCCTATCCCATACAAGGAACGCCCATGAACAAGAAGCAACAACGCTGGCTTATCCGCATCCTCGTGGCAATCGCGCTCTTCGTCGTGATCTACGCCCTCGAGCTCATGGGTGCCTTCGATGCATGGTTTGGCCACCCCACTGCGCTCTATGTCGAGTTCGGGCTGTTCCTGGTGCCCTACCTCATCGCGGGATACGACGTGCTGGCCGAAGCCGGCCGTAACATCGTGCGAGGTCATGGCCTCGACGAGAACTTCCTGATGTCGGTTGCCACCATTGGCGCATTTGCGCTGGTCTTCTTCCCCGATGCCGAGCCCCACTTCGCCGAAGGCGCAGCGGTCATGCTGTTCTATCAGGTGGGAGAGCTGTTCCAAAGTTACGCCGTGAACCGCTCCCGCAAGTCCATCGGCGCCCTCATGGAGATAGCACCCGAGTTTGCGAACGTCATGCGCGATGGCGAGCTGGTACAGGTCGATCCCTACGAAGTGCGACTAGGCGACTCCTTCGTAGTGAAGCCCGGTGAGCGCATTCCCCTCGATGGCATCGTGCAGGAAGGCGAATCGCGCTTGGACACCTCAGCCCTCACTGGAGAGTCGGTACCGCGAACTGTGCACGCAGGCGAGGAAGTGCTCTCCGGATGCGTGAACCTGTCAGGATTGCTCACCGTTGTGGCAACCAAGCCCTATGAAGACTCCACGGTGAGCCGCATCTTGGAGTTGGTGGAGAATGCCGCCGACAAGAAGGCGCGCACCGAGAGCTTCATCACGCGATTCGCACGCGTCTACACGCCGGCCGTGGTGGGCGCGGCGGTGCTCATTGCCGTAGTGCCGCCGCTGCTGGTGGGTGGTTGGAGCGATTGGATCTTGCGTGGCCTCACCTTCCTGGTGGTCTCGTGTCCCTGCGCGCTGGTGATCAGCGTGCCGCTGTCGTTCTTCGGGGGAATCGGCGGCGCCTCGCGCAAGGGCATTCTGGTGAAGGGGTCGAACTACCTCGAGGCCTTGGCGAAGGTTGACACCATTGTGTTCGACAAGACAGGCACGCTTACTTCGGGTACGTTCGCCGTTACCGACATTCAACCTGCCGATGGCGTAGACCCAGCCCAGCTGCTCGATTTCGCAGCGCATGCCGAGGCCGGTTCGAATCACCCCATCGCCCTCTCGGTCATGCGTGCTTTCAACGAGGCGGGCGGCTCGCTTGACCATAGCCGCATCGGCGACGTAGAGGAAGTGAGCGGCCATGGGGTGAAAGCCCAGGTTGATGGCGAGACCGTACTGGTGGGCAACGATAAGCTGATGTACCTGCACAGCATCGCCTACGAAACCGGAAGTTACATCGGCACCACGTTGCATGTCTCGAAGAGCGGCCGCTACCTGGGCACCATCGTGGTGGGCGACACCGTGAAGGCAGATGCCGTCGAAGCCATAGCAGCCCTCCATGCAGCGGGCGTGAAGCACACGGTGATGCTGACGGGCGACCGCTTCGACGTTGCGCAGAAGGTGGCCACGTCGCTTGGCATCGACGAGTTCCGAGCCGAAATGCTCCCCGAAAGCAAGGTGAGCGAACTGGAGGCCATCATGGGCGCCTCTAGTGCGCACGTCGCTGATGCCTGCGAGGGCGACGAGCAGCACGAACTTGCGAACCACGACCGCAAGGGCTCGAAGGTGGCCTTCGTGGGAGACGGCATCAACGACGCGCCCGTGCTCATGCGCGCCGACGTGGGCATTGCCATGGGTGCCATGGGCTCCGACGCAGCCATCGAAGCAGCCGACGTGGTACTGATGGACGACAAGCCCACCCGCATAGCCCAAGCCATGCGCATAGCACGCAAGACCATGGGCATCGTGTGGCAGAACATCGTCTTCGCACTGGGCGTGAAGTTCGTGGTGCTGGTGCTAGCGGCGCTTGGCATCGCGAACATGTGGATGGCCGTGTTCGCAGACGTAGGCGTGGCAGTTATCGCCATCTTGAACGCCATGCGCGCCATGCGCTCGTAACCCTAGCGCGTTCCGGCTTAACGCGCACAGCCTTGGCTTCGCGGCCTCATCGCGCGACCGTCCCCGACGCGCGCGGCCGGAAACGAATCGTTAGCGCCATGCGCTCGCAACGCAGTACGCTCTGGCTTGATACGCACGGCCTTGGCTTCGCACCCATGCGCAACGGCGAAATCCATAACGAACCGGCATGCCGCATCGGCCTGTCAGAGATTTCGCCTGCGCATGTGGGCTGCAGAATCGGCCGTGTCATATCAAGCCAGAGCGTATCCCGGAAAATGTCGATTAGATGACACAGCGAACCTTCGCACGTCGCGCGACTGTTCTCGACGCGACGCGGCATTTCCGGAAACTAAAAACGCAGGAATGGCCGAAGGCTATTCCGTAGCGTTTTGGCTTGAGGATTTGCCGTGCGCGTCGGGAACAGGAGCGCGAAGAGCCCCGCCAACCATCAGGCAACAACTTTGCGCAGGTAGTTAGCTGATGCTCTTGCCTAGTTCGTAGGCTTCTTCCAACCCGGGGTTGCCCTCGATGGCACCCTTCTCGTATACGTTGTTCACTATCACCTTGCCCAGCACTTCCTGCTTGCAGTAGTTCGCTGCCACATCGAAGCTGGCCAAAGCGGGTTCGCATGTGGTGGCGTCCTTGTCTTCGAAGCAAAGCAGCAGCGCGGTCTGGGATATACCGAACGGCTTGGCGATGCCGCAGAACATGCGATCTTGGAATGCGCGCATCTGAGCTGGGAAGTTGTAGTAGTACATAGGGGTGGCGTATACGATCACGTCGGCCTGGTGCAGCAGTGGGTAGAGCTCCTGCATGTCGTCCTTCTGGCAGCACTCTCCCTCGTGCTTGAAGCAATACTCACAAGCCTTGCAGCCGCCTATGCGAGCGTTTCCCACGCTGATGCGCGTCACTGTGTTGCCCGCTTCCGTGGCGCCGCGCTCGAACTCGTCGGCCAAACGGCTCGAATTGCCTCCCATGCGGGGGCTGCAGTGCACTAACAGGATGTTCTTTGCCATGGCATGCCTCTCTTTCAGGAAGAATGCTCCCCAACCCGCCCTCTGCGCGCATATTGGGAAGCTTTCGCTTTCCTTCCAAGTTTATAGCATGCTACTGGCACGAAACAACCTGGCCGCCTTCCAATCCTGCGTCCTGCAAGCGGAACGACTTAACGGCTAGATCCTCGTAGGTGCTGTAATAGTACGTCTGCGTTGCCGCAGAATAACCGCCGGTATAGAGCGTGTATTCGAAATCGCCGTCGGCCACCTTCGCGCCACCCTTCACCATGCTCACGCCTAGCAAAGTGTGGAACAAGCGCGATACGTTGGCCGCTTCGCCTTGCTGCTGGGGATAGTGGGCATTCAGATAGGCAGCGCGCACGAAACGCGAGGGCGAATAGAAATCGCCCGGGATCCCGCGCATGCCCGAACCTGAGCCATAAGGTTCCAGCTGGTCCTCGCCCCACACGATAGGCTGCGAGGGATAGTCGGGCGTGCAATGCAAGTAGCTGCGCACGTTCTCGTGATGATAGGGGAAGGTGGGCTGATTGGTGAGCACGTCGAGGTCGTCGTGGTACACATGCATGCCATCCTGGGTGTATTCGACCACGATGGCACGATCCTTGTCGGATATGAGCCAATGCAGCAGCGATACCTCGTAGTGGTCGTTGATGGACTCCCCCACGATGGCAACGTTGGCAAGTGCTGCTTCAGCTTCGTCCACAGTGGCGAATTGGCTTGCAACATAGGTGGGGAAGGCGTAAGCAGCAACGTTCACCTTGCCCTCCACAGGGGCATCTTCGTATTCCGCATAGCCCGGGAAGTTCAAACCCGCTATGGCCAGCCCAGCCTCGTTGCCGCAATCAAGATACATAGGCAACCCCTCGGCTACCACCGCCATGCCAATCAGGGCATGTTTCGTTTCAACTTTGCCATCCATGAACTTCGGATTGGAGAATCCACGCTGCGTAATGACCACGCTCTCGCCATACGAGAACGTCCAATCCAAATTGCGTCCGAAGTACAAGTTGCCCTTATCGTCGGTGAACCTGATTCCCGTGCACATGGCATCCTCCATCCATCCTGCTGACCATAAAAGCTCGCGGCATCTGCGCTCCGCACTGCTTGCCGCGCTGCTTGCCGCACGCCTTGCGAACGCTCGCTGCCCATCGTAGCCGCCCACTTCCACCGCGGGTGCGAAGCCGAAGAGCAGTTACGCCTTCCAAGGCAAAGCGTTGCTGTTTCGTAGCCCATAAGCAGCGAAACGGTTGGATGAGCGCCGCGAAATCCACGACTGCGTTACACACCTGCAACCGATTTTGACAAAATGCCCCGCTGCGTCAGCCTCATTCAATACTTCGTCTATTTTTGGAGCAACGCAGGGGAAACGCACGACAAAGGAGGTTGGGATGCTATTCGATGTTTACGGCCCCAATGCGATCTATCAATGGGCCGGCCTATTCATGGTGCTGATCGCGTTGATTCTGCTTAACGAAATCGCACGACGTTGGAAGGCGGGAGGCATATTCTTCTTCTTCGGCGTATGCGGCTTCATGACCGTTTACTGCATCGTGGTTACCGTTGCGGCAGGCATGGGCATCGACTGGGGCGTTAACAATCCCACCGTAACCGACATGAACGGATGGTTCCATTACGCCAAGGTGTACGCAGCCACCGCAGGATGCATCGGCTTCATGATGCTGAAGTACTCCTGGGGCAAGGTTGGTCGCTCGCATTGGTTCAAGGCCTTCCCGTTCGTCATCGTGGCCATCAACATCCTGATTGCCGTTGCCAGCGACTTCGAGAGCGCCATCATGGCATGGGGCACCAGCTTCGTATCCAGCGAGGGCGTGGTGCTCAATGGCGGTTGGCACAACGTGTTCAACGGCATCGCCGGCATACTGAACATCTTCGTGATGACGGGCTGGTTCGGCATCTACATCTCAAAGAAGCGCCAGGACATGCTGTGGCCCGACATGACGTGGGTCTTCATCATCTCCTACGACATCTGGAACTTCACATACACCTACAACTGCCTGCCCACTCACTCTTGGTACTGCGGCATCGCGCTGCTGCTGGCGCCAACCATCGCAGGCCTTATCTGGAACAAGGGCGGATGGATTCAGAACCGCGCGTTCACCTTGGCCATTTGGTGCATGTTCGCACAGATGGTTCCGATGTTCGCCAACGACTCCATCTTCGCAGTGCAGTCCGTGAACAACCCCGACGTGAACTTCGTAGTGGCACTGATCGCCCTAATCGCGAACGTGGCGGCGCTGGCATACGTGATCGTTCGCTCCAAGAAGATGGGCAAGAATCCCTACACCAACGAGATCTGGGTTGGCACCAAGGAATACCGCGAGGCCATGGATCGTCGCGCCTCTGTGGAGTACCTGCTTGAAACCGAGCCTGCGAAGGCTACCGAGGCCGAGATTGCCGAGATGGTGGCATACGCAGAGATGCCGAACATCCCCGACCCCACCAAGAACAACGGTGGTGCTGGTGGCACCGGCGGTGCGAGCCGCGGCGTGAACGTGGAGGTAACCACCGATTCGCACGGTGCACGCGAGGTGGAGGTTGAAACCGAAACCGTTAAGCGCGAGTAGATTGATCGAATCGCTCGTTGCGCACCTGTCCCGAATGCAGGCTGCGCACGCATCCAGGGGCGCTGGCTTCGGCTGGCGCCCCTTTTGCTTCAGGGCGAATTCTCGATTGACGACCTACAAGTAGATGAGGCACATGCCCACCAGCACGCCAGCGATCATGAAGAAGGCGGGCACCTTCGAGCGATACATCAAGATGGCTTGCGGGATGATCTCGCCGAACACCACATAGAGCATGGCACCCGAGGCGAAGCCGAGCGAGCAGCAAAGCCCCAGCGTGCCCATGTCGCCCAGCAGCAGCCCGAGTACCGCGCCAACCGCCATGGGCAGCCCCGAGCAAGCTGTGAGCAGTATGGCTTTCAGCCTGCTCATGCCGCCTGCGATAAGCGGAACAGCAACAGCCATGCCCTCGGGGATGTTGTGCAGCCCGATGAGTACAGCCAGCATGAGGCCGGTTGCCACCGAGTCGACGGAATCGATGGCGAAGCTCGCGCCGATGGACATCCCTTCGGGAATGTTGTGCAGGGCTATGGCGCAGGCGATAACCACGCCCGCCCTCCAGAGCTCTTGGCGCGCACTCTTCTGGCGAGCATGTTCGTTGTAGTGGTCAACATGCATGAGCTCGTCGATGTTGTCGTGGGTGCTCGGGTGATTCACGCTTGCCGTATGCTCCACCTGATTGCGCGTGGAACGGTCGATGACCCAGTTCAGCAACATCACCACCAACACGCCGATCACCAACGCCCCGCCAGCAACGAGCACGCCAGCGTCACCCATGGTGGTCGAGCCGGCATGCACCGCTTCAGGGATGAGTTCCAAGCATACGATGGCGATCATCACGCCGCTGGTGGCGCTGAGCAGAAGGCTGATCACGTTGTCGGAGCTTTTGCGGAAAAGCGAGCCGAGCACGCCACCAAGGCCGGTACCGCCCACGCCAGAAATCAGGGCAACGATGACGATGTAGGCTAATTCGCTCATTCTCAGGATTATAGCAACGGATAGCAACAGGCCACTGCCCGGAATAGCAAAAAGCGGCCGTTGGAACTCGACCGCTTCTTGCCGAAAAGAGAGGAATGAGGCATGAACTAACGATGCTTATACTACACGATGATTATTCTTTGTCTAGTATATTTCTTTTTGTAGATACTATGAAGCAAGAAGCACGTGGAACATGCTGCGATTCTTCAATGAATAGCGAACCAATCGGAGCTACTGCATCATGCCGTACTTCGTCTTGAGGCGCGCAAGCTTGTCCAGCATGGGATTTCCCACCAGCAGCACCGTGACGAGCGTCGCAATGCCATGCACCACGTTCATCGGAAATCCCGACCCGTAGATGGCAAGTGCTGTCTCGGGCGTAATGAAGCTCGCCATCCAGAAGAGCGAGCTCGTATCCAAGATGGGCCCCGCAATTATCACGATGAACAACCCGCCGCACAAGCTGACCACCACGCGCGTCTTCCACGACCATCCTCCGCGCTTGATCACGCCGCGGTCGGCCAGGAAGCCGAACACGAACCCGCAAAGCCCGAATGCCAGCATTTGCCAGGACGTCCAGGGCCCTTGCCCGAAGAAGAAGTTGCTCACCAAGGCTGCCAGCGTGCCTACTAAAAAGCCCGATGATCCGCCGAAGGCAATTCCGGCAATCATGATCAGACCTGCCATCGGCTTGAATTGCGGAACGAATGCGAACAGGGCACGCGCAGCAACGGCTATGGCTATCAGCACAGCGAGGGTTACCAATTCGCGTGCCTGGGGCTTGCGCCGCTCGAACGACACGAAGAACGGAATCATCGCATAGATGATGATGAGAATGCTGGTTATCACATAGGTGCGGCTTCCCATCTTCGCGCCGATGGCCAGCGTGAGCGGCGTGGCCACGATCACGAACAGCCAGGGCAGCACGCGCCGCCAAAGGGCGGGCTTGTTCGCTGGCTTGCCCGACGGCTCTGTCGAAGGCTCTGTCGACGGTTTGGTTTCCTCTTCACTTATCGGCTCAGGCATAGCTCGATCACATCCTCGTCGGTCACGGCGTTCGCGAACACGTTTCGGCTCATGCGGTTCGCCGCCGTAGTATAGAAGCTGTTCTGCGCGAAGAAGCGGCGCGGCGTGTTAGCGGTCACGATGCCACCGTCGAAGAACATGGCCACCGAGTCGGCAAAGCGGGCGCAGAATTCCACATCGTGCGAAACCATCAGCAGCGTGGTGCCGCTGGCTTTCAAGCGATCGAACAGTTGTGCCAGCTCGCGCTTGAAGAAGCTGTCGATGCCCTTGGTGGGCTCGTCGAGCAGCAGCAATCGCGGCTCGGCCAACAGCACCTTCGCCAACGCGGCACGCTGCTGCTCGCCACCCGAGAGGTCGAAGGGATGCATGTCCAGCAGGCGCGTCACGTCGCAAGTCTCGGCAACCTCGGCAATGCGCGCCTCGGCATCGGCTTTGCCCTCATGCTGCCCCACCAGCATCTCAACCAAATCTTCGCGCACCGTCTTCTTCACGAAGAGGTTCTGCGGGTCTTGCGGCAACATGGCCACACCTTCGTGGTACAGCTCGCTTGTCTTCCAATCCTTGATCTTCTTCCCGAAGATGCGAATGCTGCCGCGATAGGGCCGCTGTATGCCGCAGGAGCATTTCAGCAGGGTCGACTTACCCGTGCCATTGCCACCCACCAGGGCGAACAGCTGGTTCGGCTCCACTTCCAAGTTCACACCGCGCAGCACGTCGGGCGCATCGCGGTCGTAGCGGAACCATACCTCCCGAATATCGAGCGCAGGTTGCCCTCCCAACTCAGCTGCGCGCACGCCATCGGTTGCCGCCTCGCCTTCAGCCATTGCAACCGACACCACTCCACCGGCACGCTCGTCGGGCAAGTAGGTGCGGGCAGGCGGGTTCGTCAGCACCTCTTCCGTCAGCCACTTGCGACCCTCGCGAACCGTGAGCGGGCACTTCTCGCGCGCTTTCGCATCGGCGACAGCATCAACGGCATCAACCTTGGCCGCCTCCACGCCATAGTAGATGCGCACCGGAGCTGGCAGGGCATAGGTCATCGCGTTGCCTGTGGCATGCAGCTCGGCAGACACCTCGCGCGGAGTACCCAACGTGCTCACCCGGCCATCTTGCATAACCAGCACGCGGTCAGCCGTGGAGAACACATCCTCCAACCGGTGCTCGGTGATTACGATGGTGGTTCCCAGCTCGATGTTGATCTTGCGCACCGTGTTCAGAAAATCGCTTGCCGCAATAGGGTCCAGCTGACTTGTGGGCTCGTCGAGTATCAGCACAGTGGGCTGCATGGCCATGATGGAAGCCAAGTTCAAAAGCTGCTTTTGACCACCCGAGAGGTCGCGCACGTCTCTATGGAACCAGCCCTGGATGCCGAAGTAGCTGGCCATCTCGGCCACGCGAAGTCGCATGGTGCTTTGGTCGGTGCCCAAGCTCTCAAGCCCGAAGGCAAGCTCATGCCAAACCTTGTCGGTTACTATCTGCGCATCGGGGTTCTGCATCACGAACCCGATCTGAGAGCTTTGCGCGCGCTGGTCGACCTCATCCAGCGGCTTTTCATTGAACAGCACGCGCCCGCTTGTGGTGCCAGCGGGCGTGAGCACCGTCTTCAAATGGCGCAACAGGGTGGTCTTTCCGCAGCCACTCCTACCGCAAACGCACAAGTACTCACCATGTTTTATCTCGAAGCTCACCTGGTCGAGCGCCAGCCGCTCACTCTGAGGATACGAGAAGGTCAGATCTTCGATAGCGAAATGCGCCATACCACAGCCTCCCAAATGCTTAGAATCGTAGGAATAGCCAATAAGATAACGCTTGCGACCAGCCCCACCACGCCCCAAGGCGTGAAGACGGAAGCTGCAATGGTGGGGTAATACGCAATAGGCGAGACTCCTCCGTAATAGCCTGCGAACGCCAGCACGCCGAGCACCACGAGCACAACCAGCAGCACGGCATCGCGCGGCGTAAGACGATAAGTGGCGAAGGTGGTGCGCTTGCCCACGCCATAGCCGCGAGCACGCATGGAATCCGCTGTGATCACCGCACCTTCCAGCGCCCAAGAAACGAGCGACGACAGCAGAGTGACTGCAGAGAGCGAGCGTTGCCTCACCGAACCCTCGGCAACCGAGCGCCCGATGCATGCGCGCGCATTGAGAATCTCGGCAGCCTTTCGCTGATAGGTGGGCACAAGGCGCAGCACCATGGTGAGCACCAGCGTTATCGCAGGCATCAAACCGCCGAACAGGTAAGTGAACTTGTCGGTGGTCATCACCTGGTTGTAGCAGAAGAACCACAGCAGCACCGTCACGAACATGGCTGCCGTGGACGCACCGAAGGCAAGCGCCTCGAGCGTATAAGGCCGATTGCCGAGCCAGGTGAACAAGACGGTATCGCCCATGGTGTTGAACAGGGGATTCACGAACATGAGCAACACGAACAAGATGGCCATGCCCCCGAGCACGCGCCAGCCCTTGCTGCCCTTCAGGCACAAGTAATAAGCTGCCGAGCACACCACGTTGATAGCCAAGAAGACGGGGTCGGACGCAAGCACAGCGAGCACGATGGCCACTATGAAGAACAGCGGGTTGACTGCCGGGTGATACGCATCGAATCGCATGTCGTCCTTCCAGGACCCAGGTTGCTCGGTTCGGCGATCCGGCTTACGCTCGAGTTCACTGCCAGATGAGCAGGCAGGCCAAGCGATCACGGTTCCTGGTAGAGCGTGGGAGTTGCACCCAGCTTCTCCGAGGTTCTTGCAGGCATTTCTGCAAGCCGATGGGCCAATTCATGCGCCCATTATAGCAGTCCGACACAAGGAAGCTTGCGGTCGCGAGAAAGAGCCTCCGTTGCACTCCTCGGTCGCTTCGCTCCCTGCGGGGGTTGCAACTCCGACTCTTCCCCGCGACCGCAATAATCCTGTTGCGTCAAGATAAACGCCCTTGCTCTCAATGCGACACGGCATTTCCGGAAACCAAAAACGCAGAAATGGCCGAAGGGCATTTCGAAGCGTTTTGGCTTGAGGATTTGCCGTGCGCGTTGGGAGCAAGGGCATTCATCCTAGTCCCTTTATTTAGCTCATTGCGATTCAGGTCTCGGGAAAGAGTCGGAGTTGCAACCCCCGCAGGGAGCGAAGCGACCGAGGAGTGCAACGGAGGCTCTTCCTCGAGACCTGAAAACAACCGCCTACGAACTCACTTAGAGCATCACGGTTTTCCTGGACTTGATGCGACACGGTTATTTCTGGAGCGCACAAGCGCAGACGCTTGCGTCGTCGCGCTTGGCGGCGAAGCTTTAACCGTGCACATTAAGTCCAGGAAAACCGCCAGACACGAAGAAGGTGCGCTGACCGAAGCCAGCGCACCTTCCCGATTCGCAAATGCTTTCGCGCTTTAGAACGTGGTGAGCTCCCAAGCAACCACGTCGCCATCGGCAACCGGCTGCTGGTCGCAACCAACCATCACCGGTTCGCCGTTGAGCGTGAACACCCAACCGGCATTGTCGCCCGCAGAAGAGGCATCGATGCCATTGATCGAGGTGACGAACGGACCGTAGTCGCCCGTCTCGGACAAGAACTCCACGTTGGAGTCCTCCAGCACGTCGAACACCATGGCATCAGGCGCCGTTTGCACTGCCACGTTCGCAACTTCGTTGCCATCGGCATCGGTCACCGTCATGACCACGTTGATGACATCGGCCGGATTCGAGTCGGCTGCGGCGGTCTCGCCATTGGCCGAGCCCTCGTTTGCAGGAGTTGCCTCTTGCGTCGTGGGCTGCGAGCCTGCATCCTTCGACTCGCCTTGCGACTTGCTCTCGTTCGAAGAGCAGCCCGCCAATGCTGCCAAAGAGAGCATTGCAGCAAAGGCAACGATCAGAGCACGTTTCAACATGATTCCTCCTCATTCCCCTTCTTGGCAGCTCGCAAGGCATGCGGCTGCATTAAGACGCAATCATAGCAGCGAAGAACGCGTAGCTTGCTTCGCCTTCGGCGAACGTAGCATTCAAGCTGTATGCATAGCCGGGATCCATGATGAAGGCAACTTCGCCATTGCCCACTATGGTTGCAGGCACGTTCTCGAGCGGCGCATCGAGGTCAACGTGCACGCGTTGCTCGGGGGCCACGGTGATGGGGTAGCGGGCAAGAACGATGCTTTGCACGCTACGATCGAACTCGACCGTTGCATCCACAGGGTTGGAGAGATTCGCATCGGGCGTACCCTCGGGCACGATGCCGCTCTCGTTCGCAAACGAAACGCTTCCCTGCAGCTCATCGCTGTCGGGCCCTGCGGTGAAGCCACGATACGAATACGCATTCAGCGCCAAGGTGATCTGACCTGAGGAGTTGTGGTAGGAAAGCGAGCCGGCGGGAACGCTCGTCGGGTCAATGGCCGGGAAGAGCGTGCTCACGATGCTGGCGTAGGAGTCGACCACGTCCGTGTTCCCGCGCGACACTATGGTGACGCGCGAGATGTCAGGGTACTGGGCCGGATAGCTCATGGTCATGGCACCATCGCCTGCCACCACTACGGCATCGCCAACGGCAAGCTCGCTCAGAGGAAGCTCGCGACCATCCTCGTCAACGAGCACAGCGTCTTCCAACAGCGGATAGTACACGGTGTTGGCATCGGTATCGACGAAGAGGTAGTCGCCGTTTTCGGCATGAATGACCACTGCGTTGGTCTCGGTCAGCTGCTGTTGCGCAGTGCTCGGCGATGCTTGAGTGCAACCGACGACAGCCAACAGCCCAACAAGCAGGCCACATGCCACCAAAGCGGCTCCAATGCCCCTCTGCTTCGATTCAGGCTTCATTTTCGATGAGCTCCTTAAGAATTTCTTCAGATTGCGCAATGATACAGCCTGGAGGTTCGCTTGCGCGCCGCTGTTGCCAAACGGTTCAATAGGCAACCGCATTGTTTATTAAACATTTGGGTTTCGACATCGCATCGCTGCATAATGTTGCTACCGGACACGATATAACGTTACGTGCGAAAACGGACATTGCGGCAAAGCCTCGCACATGCCTGCGCATGCGCCGTCGTGCGCACATGATGCATGAGGAGGCACATCGCGCCAGCATAGGAGCCTAATTGACGGACGCTACAGCGAATAGCCACTCGATGAGCAGGCGCACCTTCTTGAAGGCGGGAGCAACGGTTGGCTCTCTCGCTGCGCTTGCGGCCGCCGCGGCCTCGGCTGCAACGGCACACCCCGAGTTCGCCTACGCCGACGTCGACCCGGTGCACTCACGCGACGAGTACGACACCGTTTGGAGCCAGTGCAACGTGAATTGCGGCGGTCGCTGCGTCTTCCGCTGGCATGTTCGCGAAGGACGCATAGAGTACTTGACCACCGACGACACCGCTGCCGTCTACTTCCAGTCGCGAGCGTGCGTGCGCGGGCGCGCCATGCGGCAATGGGTGAACCACCCCGACCGGCTGTACTACCCCATGAAGCGTACAGGGGCGCGAGGCGAGGGCAAGTTCGAACGCATCAGCTGGGACGAGGCCATCGACACCATAGTCGACAAGCTACGCTACACCATCGAGACCTACGGCAACGACGCCATCTATATCAATTACGGAACGGGCATGTACTCCAGCACCGGCAACGTGACCGCACGGCTGATGAACTGCCTGGGTGGCTATCTGCCGTACTACGGCGACTACTCCACGGGAATGCACCAGTACGTCATGCCCTTCATGTATGGCGTGGGCACATCGCCCTACGACAACGTGAGCGCCTCGTCTATCGACCAAGCAGGCAATGCCGACCTCGTGCTGATGTTCGGCAATTCGCCGGCCGATACGCGCATGGGCGGCATCAACATCGTGTGGGATTATGCGCTGATGCACGAAAAGAACCCCGAGATCATCCATATCGACTATCGCTACAACGAGACGCTTTCGGGCTACCCGCAAGAATGGCTGCCTATTCGAACGGGCACCGACGCCGCATTGGTGGCGGCAGTGGCTCACGAGCTCATCGTGAACGATTGGGTCGACCTGGACTTCCTGCACACGTATTGCCAGGGCTACGACGAGCAGACCATGCCCGAAAGCGCCCGCGGGCAGAACAAGTCGTACCAGGCTTACATAATGGGGCAAGGCTACGACTGCATCGAGAAGACGCCCGAGTGGGCCGCCCCCATCACCCTGGTATCCGCCACGCGCATTCGCGAACTGGCGCAGAAGATCCATGACGCCAAGAACGTGTTCGTGTGCCAGGGATGGGGCCTGCAGCGCCATTCGAACGGCGAATCGGCCACACGGGCCGTGTGCATGTTGGCACTGCTCACGGGCAATATCGGGCGCGTGGGCACCAATTCCGGCATGCGCGAAGCCGAGCCGCCCGGCGCGCCAGTGGGCACCATTCCCCAAAGCGACGAAGATCCCGACGGAGTGCCCAAAAACGCCGTCAAGGCGAAGATCTCGTGCTATTCGTGGCTGCGTTGCATAGAAGAGGGCGCCGATTTCAAACGCGAACTCGACGCCCCCGACGAGCTTGCCCTGTTCATGGCCAACCGTTCCCCCGAGGCTGCCGAAGCTGCCGAAGCCGCAGCGAAGCTCGAAGCGCCCAAGCATGGCATCAAGTTCATGTGGAACTATGCGGGAAACTGCATCACCAACCAGCACAGCGACATCAACCACGTGCACGAGGTGCTCTCCGACGAGGGAAAATGCGAGTTCATCGTGGTATGCGACACCTTCCTCACCGACAGCGCCAAGTATGCCGACATCCTGCTTCCCGACGCCATGCGCGCCGAGCAGCTGAACATGTCCACCAATGGCTACTCCGAGTATTACTGGGGTGTGTGCGTGGGAGGCCCCGCACAGGAACCGCCTATGGAATGTCGCCCCATCTACGATGTATTCGCTGACATCGCCGGGCGCTTTGGCGTTCGCGAGCGGTTCACCAGAGGCAAGACCCAAGACGAATGGATCGAGCAGCTCTACGAGGAAGGTCGGGCAGCCGACCCAGATATGCCCACTTGGGAGCAGATTCGCGCCCAGGGCATCTGGAAGCATCGGCTTCCCACCACTATCGCGTTCAAGGAGAACATAGACGACCCCGCTGGCCACCCCTTCCGAACGCCATCTGGCAAGATCGAGATCTACTCCGAGGCACTCGAGCACCTCTCCGAAACCCGAGAGCTTGCCGATGGCCAGGTGATCAGCCCCATTCCTATCTTCGATCCTGGCGTGGAAGGCTACGGAAGCGTGAACGAGCACTATCCGCTGTATCTTTCCGGGTGGCACGACAAGGCGCGCACCAACTCATCATTTGGCGCCATCGAAGAGCTGGAGCACTACAACCGCAACTACCTTTGGATTAACCCGCTGGACGCTCGCCCGCGCGGCATCGAGGATTTCGACACCGTGCAAGTGACCAGCCCAGCTGGCCGAATCCAAATTAAGGCCCATGTGACCACGCGCATCATTCCCTCTGTAGTGGGACTGCCGCAAGGGCTTTGGCACCGGGCAGCCAACATGGAAACCGACCCGATTGATACCGGTGGATGCATCAACACCCTAACGTCCTATGCGCCATCGCCCTTGGCACACGGAAATAGTCCTTGCAACTCGGCGATTGTGGAAGTGCGGAAGGTCGAGCGATGAGCCAGTTCGGATTCTATTTCAACAACGTGCGCTGCATTGGCTGCAAGGCTTGCCTGATGGCATGCCGCGATTACTATGACCTGCCCCCGCAAATTGCGTTTCGCAAGGTATACGACATCGAAGGCGGCGAGTGGAACTACTTTCCCGAAGACGGGCGCTACGAGACCTCCGCTTACGCCTGCCACTTGTCCATGAGCTGCAATCATTGCTCGGACCCCGCTTGCGTGAAGGTGTGCCCCACCACGGCCATGCACAAGGATCCCGATAGTGGCATCGTGAAGATAGATGATTCGAAGTGCATTGGATGCGGCGCCTGCGCCATGGCATGCCCCTACAATGCGCCGATGGTCGATCGCGAAGCCGGGCGTGCCGTGAAGTGCGAAGCCTGCTACCAGCGGCTCGACGAAGATAAAGACCCCATCTGCGTGAGCGCCTGCCCGCTGCGTGCGCTGTCGGCCGGCAACATCGCAACCCTGCGCGAGAACCATGGCAGCATCTCGCGCATCTTCCCCATGCCGCCATCCAACCAAACCTGGCCGAACATCACCATTACGCCTTCAGCGGCAGCCAAACTGCCCGACGTGGGGTTGAGCATTGTGGCGAACCCCGAGGAGGTGTGAGCCATGGAATACGCCTTGCGCGAAATGCCGCTCGCCTTCCTTACCACGTTGGGCCCGATTGGCGCTGGGTCGTTCGTCACCCTGTTCTACATGCTCTTGCGCCAGCACCCCACGCCAGAGCAGTTGAAGCGCATCGACCACCTTACCGGCATCCCTATCGGCTTCGCGCTGATGGGCTTTCTGGTGTCGCTGTTCCAACTGGCGAACCCGGCAAACATCTTCTACCTGCTGCTTACCGTGGGCCAAACGCCCATCGCCAACGCCGCAGTTGCCTATGGCGTATTTCTGTTGGTTGCGCTGCTGTATTGGGCGTTGGCCATAGGCGGCAGGCTAACGTCCGCCATCGGCCGCCTGCTGTTCGTCGGGCTAGTAATGGTAACGGGGCTGCTTGCAACCATCTTCATGGGGCTTGCCAACATGATCCCCGCGCTACCGGTGTGGGATGCACCGCGCACGGTGGTGGAAATCGTGAGCGTTTGGCTGTTCGGTGGCTCCACGCTGGGGATCTTCCTTCGTTCGATTGCCCGCAGATCCAAGCAAGACGATCCAGCCACCAGAGCTTACCAAGCCGCTGTGGCCAGCGAATCCGCGACGCCCGAGCAAGCCGACGAGCTCACCGCTCGCATCATGGTGGGTATCGGTGCGCTGCTGCTGATCTTCTCATCGGTTGCCATATTCATGATAGGTAGCTCTACGGTGTCGTCGGTATTCGATGTGGACGCCATTTCGCAAAGCCTCACGGTGGCGAATGCCATTGGTCAGATTTGCGTCATCATCACGGGAATCCTGGTCTTCGTTGCGCGCGGGCGCATGACGCCCTACATCTTTGGCGCAGCCCTCGTGTTCGCAATTGCGGGCGTCTTCCTGCTGCGATTCTGCTTCTATGGCTTCCAGATTGGCATCGGGCTGTAAGAAGACGAAGGCATGGAGACCTATAGCTATTCGTCGACCATCTTGGCAAGCGCATCCTTGATCAGCTGGATGTAGGCACGGGCTCCCTCGGGAGTGAGATGCGTGCCGTCGCCTGCGAAGTACTCGTCATGCCCCTCCGATGCGCCATACCAGTCCACGATGGTCACATTGGGATGGGTTTCGGCCGCGCGCGCGATGGCCTCGTTGGTGGATTGCACCCAGCTTTGGGTGGTGCGCGTATTCACCATGAGCACGTTCTTGCTGTCGGGAACAGAGCCCAAGAGCTCATCGTTGATCTGCCAATCCACCACCGCATTGTTCGTGCCCAGGCAAAACACCACGTAGTCGCCTACCTGGTCCGCTTCGGCATAGGTGGCATAGGGGCTCTCCCAAATGTTGCGGTTCACCTGCGCATCGATATACCCATAGGGAAACGTTTCCTGGAACTGACCGATGGCGCCCGCCGCAACACTATCGCCAATGAGCAGCGGGTCGTAGAGCGGATTGCCAGCGCTATTGAGGTGCTGCGTGAGGAATGCCTCGTTATAGGCGGTACTCATGCTGGCATCCGGTTGAGATGCGCCGGATGTTGCAGTGCCCGCCTGGCTGGCTTGCCCCGATTCGCCAGCAACCGACGTTGCCTCATTCGCATTGCCCGCGTACTGGGCTGCATAGTCGGACGGTCTCACCACGAAGAGCCCTATGGCTGCAACGACCACCAAAGCGGCAACGCAACCGGTGGTGACGCGCGCACCCATGCCAGCAGGACGAGCCTTGCGGTTCTTCCACCACTGACCCAGCTTGCCCTGTCGAATGGGATTCTCCACAAAGGTATAGGAAAGCGCCGACACCGCGAAGATGAGTGCCAATTGGATCAAATGCATCCACCAGGGAGTGCCCGTTGTGGAATTCGCGTCGGTGGTCAGCAGCAAGATGGGGAAATGCCACAAGTACATCCCGTAGCTGCGCTTGCCAATCCATACCAGCGGGCGCAGCCCTAGCACGCGCGCTACCCACGTCTTCGGCACCACCAGCACGGCTACGAGCACGGCCGCCAGCAGCGAGGTGAGCACGATGCCGCCACGATACGGAAATGCGCTGAAGCCGTTGGTGAGCACGACCACGGCCACCAAACCCGCGATGGCAACCACGCCTGCGATGTTGAACCCAATCCATGTGGGGCCATGGCGCCGCGCCACCTCAACGCGTTCGCCAAATGCCGCCGATGGCCAAACGAATGCCAGAAGCACGCCGATGAGCAGGCTGACCGCGCGCGTATCGGTGCCATAGTACACGCGGCTCGGATCGCCCAGGGGGTCGTAGAGCAATGCCATCCCAATGCCCGAGACCACCGCCAATGCCGCCACGATGCCTACGATAATCGGCTTGCGCACCTTGAAATGATGCAGCAGCAATAGCAACAGCGGCCATACCACGTAGAACTGCTCCTCGATGGAGAGGCTCCAGAAATGCGTAAGGGGCGAAGGCGAGCCAGCTGCCTCGAAGTACGAGACATCCCGGAACACCTGCCACCAGTTGTTGAAGAAGAACAGCGACGGCAGCACATCGGGGCGCATCTTATCCAGCAGCACGTGATCAAACAGGGTGCAAAGCGCCACCGTTCCCAGAATGGCCAACGCAATTGCCGGAAACAGGCGACGAATGCGACGAAGCCAGAAGCTCTTCAAATCGATGGTTCCCGTGCGACGCTGCTCAGCAACCAGCAAGCCGTTGATGAGATAGCCCGATATCACGAAGAATATGGTGACGCCCATAAGGCCACCCGGCGCCCACCCAAGCCCCATATGGTAGGCGATGACCGCCAGCACAGCGAAGGCGCGAAGCCCGTCGAGAGCAGGAATGTAGCGCGACTTCTTGCGAGGTTGAGCGGTCGGTCTGCTGTGGCGCGCATGGTCTGCGCGACCTGTTCGAGCGGATTGGCCGACTTGCGTGGTCTGGGTGGCTTGGCTGGTGCGAGTGGCTCGGCTCGCTTGGGCAGCAGGACCGACCTGGCCATCCTGGCCGACTCGAGCAGGTTGGTTGAATCGACTGACCTGACTGGTTCGAGTAGCGCGGCTTGCGTGCCGACCCGATGCACTTGTCCTTGCTTCTTGCATGTTGTCCATTTTCGCCATGATAACAAGAAAGCCAAACACCGAAGCGTTTGGCTGAAATCTCGTGGTGCGGGTGAAAGGACTTGAACCTTCACGGGCCGAAGCCCACTAGCACCTGAAGCTAGCGCGTCTGCCAATTCCGCCACACCCGCATGCCCTCGAACAAGCGAGGAAGATAATACCCCAAATCCACCAACGGGGCAATAAAACCCCTTGAACTGAAAAACGTGCAGCACCTCATGGTCACAAATCGCCTAACTGGGCTGCCGCAGTCCCGTTAGGCGTTTTGCGACCACAGAAGACGAATCTACAGCAGGCGCAAGCGCAACACGCCGCTACCACCACGAAGCGCATCGGCCTCTGCATTGGTTAGCGCGCCTTGCACGTCGAACTCCACGATGCCGAAACCGCCCTTCACGCCTGATGCGCTGCTCGCGACCGGCTTTACCTGAGCAACAGCATCCACGAAAGCGCTGACGGAATCGGCGTTGTCGCCAACTGCCAGAAGCGCAACGCCACGCTGGCACCCCTCCTTGCGCGCACCGAGCGACACCGCCGGGTAGTTCACGGAATTCTTCACATTGCCGTTATCGATGAAGTCAACGATTTGCTGCACAGCCATCACTGCGCAATTCTCCTCGGCTTCTTCGGTCGAAGCGCCCAGATGCGGAATCACGATGGTGTTCGGAGCCTTCACGATGACCGGCGTGGCGAAGTCGGTCACGTAGCAGCCCAGCGTGCCGCCTTCGAGCGCCTCCACCAGGGCCTCTTCGTCCACCAGGGAATCGCGCGAAAAGTTCAGGAACACGGCATCGTCTTTCATAACCGCAAGCTGAGCTGCGCCGATCATGCCCTTGGTCGACTCCATGGCCGGCACGTGGATGGTGAGGTAGTCGCACATCGCGCATAGCTCGTCCAAATCGCCCACGAACTTCACGCGCGGATCCAATCGCCATGCAGCCCCCACCGATACATAGGGGTCGTAACCGTACACGTCCATACCGAGGTCGAGCGCCGCATTCGCAACCAGAGCGCCAATTGCTCCCAGGCCTATGACGCCCAGCTTCTTGCCCATGATCTCCTTGCCAGCGAATTGCTTCTTGGCCTTCTCGGCCGACTTGCCGATCTCGGGATCGCCGGCGTTCTCGGCGCACCATTGAATGCCGCCCACGATGCCGCGACTGGCCAACAGCATGCCGCACAGCACGAGCTCCTTCACCGCATTGGCATTAGCGCCTGGCGTATTGAACACCACGATGCCCTCTTGCGCGCAGCGGTCAAGCGGGATGTTGTTCACTCCTGCGCCAGCGCGCGCAATGGCAAGCAGCTGCTCAGGAAAGGCGGTGTCGTGCAGCGCCGCGCTGCGCACCAGGATGCCATCGGCGTCTTCGAGAGCATCGGTAAGCTCGTAAGAATCGGGAAGCTGGTCGGTTCCCTTGGCAGAGATGTTGTTCAGGCAATGAATGCGCGGCATGAGAATCCTTTCGTCAGATGGGGGACGTCGTTCGCGTCCAAGGCAATTCTAGCTCATTGCGCAGGCAGGTGCGTCCTTTGTCGGCGGGCGCAAAACCGGAAGATGGATTTGGAACGAGATGCCTGCGCAGTCGGCATTTCTGGATGCAGCCCATCGAAGCTTGGTTGCGCGTGAATGGCATGTGTCGCTTCGTGGCCGCTTAGTGCTGCGGCGGATATTCCATCAGCTCTTCAAGGGTAATGAAAGTGTAGCCGCGCTCGCGCAAGATGGGCAGCGCTTCACGCAGGGCCTCCACTGTGCCAGAATGCTCGCCGCCGCCGTCGTGTAGGCGCACGATGTCGCCAGGCTCGATCTGCATGAGCACCTTCAGCACCTCGTCCTTGGATGACTCCATCCAGTCGCCTGTGTCCACGTTCCAGCCGATGTTAGCCGTTACGTGACGGTCTATGCCCACCACCAGGGCTTCAGTGATCTTTCCGCCAGGCAACCGCACGATGTTCGAGTACTGCCCTTCCTCCAGCACCGAGCCGATCACCTCGAGCCCATGCCCCACCTGATAGTCAAGCTCTTCGCGTGAGAGCTTCGAGAGCCCTGAAGCGTCGCGCTCCTTAGCCATGCTGTAGGTGCCACACGCAATCTGGTGCCCCTCTTCGTATTCGCGCAGCAATAGCTCGTCGTTGTACTTCTCTATCTCGGTGCCAACGGCGAAGAACGTCGCCTTGGCATCGTTCTCCTTCAGGATGTCCAGGATGTCAGCCGTGTACTCCGCCGAGGGTCCCTCTTCGAAGGTGAGGGCAATTACCTTGTCCTCGCCAACTTCGGGGTTCCACTTGATGCACACAGCATCGGTGCTCTCGGAATCGCGCCAACGAACCTCCTCGCCGCTGATCGACCCCGTGCGCAGCTCCATCACGCCATCTTGCCCGGGAGTTATGGAGTGCACCGCACCGGCTCCGGCAACGGTGGCGGCATGGGTGATGTATTCCTCGCTCAGCTCGTATTCCTCCACGATGTCCTTGCCGTCGCTGATCACCAAGACGTCGTTGTCGTGAAGCTGATAGTCGGGGTCGTTCGTCTCGCGCCCGTTCACCGTTGCCGCAATGGGCTCGCCGCCGCTGCGTTTCAGCACGGTGCCCCTCAGCGAGATCAGGTCGCCCGGATTGATGGGCAGCCCGCTTTCCTTGATGGCTGTGTTGATGGTCTTGGCGCCGCGCAGCGTGTAGGGCACGCCGTTCACGGTGACATCGATGGTCATGGCGCTTGAGCACACGTTCAAGGCGAACATGACGGCTGCCAGCGCCAGCACGAGAAAGACGATTGGCACGATGGGCACCTTGCGCACCGGCTGCAACCCTTTGGCCGAGCTTGCGCCCTGCGCTTGTCGTGCAGCACGTTGTTGCTCGTATGTCATGCGACGCTGTTGCTGGGGCATGCGCTGTGGCCTTTGGTTCGTTTGCTAGCGTGTTTGCGTAGTGCCTTCGTTGATGCAGTTTCGCTCATGGCTGCCTTCGAATGATACAGGCACATTGTGTTGCATATGTTAAGAAAACCGTGAAGAGGAACGGAGCGAAGGGATTCTGGTTGCGTTTGCGATGGACCGCATTCGATTGCGGCCAGCCTTGCGCACTTGCGCGCAGCCAGGTTTTCCCAGTGCGCCAGATTTGCGCGAAAGCGCGACTGAGTTGGCTTAAGGCCAACGAGGATAGGCTGGACTTTGAGGTGCTTTAGATTGGCTTGAAAAGCCAAGAAGCACGCCTTCGCGCGGCTTCGATGGCTTTGAAAGACAAGATAAAGTGCCTCGAAGTTCAGCTGGCGGAGAGGCAGGGATTCGCTCGCATCAGCCTCAAAGGTCCAGGTTTTCCCAGTGCGCCAGATTTGCGCGAAAGCGCGACCGAGTTGGCTTAAGGCCAACGAGGAAGGAGCGCTTGGAGCGCGAAGATGGTGTGCTGGGGAAAGCTGGCGGAGAGGCAGGGATTCGAACCCTGGTTACCGCTATAAACGGTAAAACGGTTTTCGAGCGCGAAAGCAATCACCTATCCGAGCTGCAATCATAGCTAAATCGCATTCACGGCATTTCACATTCAGGCAGTCTTTCAAGCTATTTTGATGGCGAATGCGCTCTCCTCCTCGATCAGTTCGGTCAGGTTGTCGGCGAGCATGATGGACATGGCGCGAGTGAGGCTCATGTAATTCCGACCCCTCGTCGTGTTGTCGGAATGGCCCATCTGAAGCGAGGCGGCCGAGTCCGGACTGCCCGCCTCCGTCTGCCAGTTGCTCCACGACTTGCGAAGCTTTCCGGGATTGACGTAGTAGAAACCGGCGCGCTCGCAATGCTGCTTGTATGTCTTGGTCATGAACGTCGGGCTCAGGAAGTGCTTTGTCTTGAGCTCGCCGCCGTAGTACTTGACACGTCCGGGCATTATGGGGCCAGACTCGGGAATGGCCGCAAGGAGAGCGGAGGCGAACGGCTCGCCGATCCAGGCATCCCGCTCAGACAACGGTGTCTTCGTGGTGTCCTGGAGCACCTTCCCATGGCTCGTGGTGACGAGCGTATTGTGGATATGCACCACAGCATAGAGCTTGCCCCTATGCGTCACGGCGTGGATGTCCTCGGCCAGGAGCACCACGGCTTCCTCAACTCGCAAGCCGCAACCCGCCATTGCGATGGCGGGTGCCCGATGCGGGTAAGGCTCGAGCATCTTGAGCCAAACCTTCACATCGCGGGATTCCAGAGTGGTGCGCTTCGCGGCCACGGCTTGCTTGCGGCTGATGTGGCGATCGACCGGGTTGGCAATGACAAGGCCCTCGTGGATGGCCTGGTTGATCATCTTTCGCCAGAGAGAATGAGCTGCTTTCTGGACCCAGGCGCTTTCGATCTTGGCAAGGACATCCTCAACGAAAGCTGGTCTTGTGTCCATCACGCGCTTTCGGGCAATGCGACCTTTCAGCTCCTTGTTCCATACGCGCTCGTAGCCATCGATGGTCTTGGCCTTCAGGTGATCCTTCTCAAACGACGGCTCCGTGACCAAGTCCCAAAGCTCGCCATAGGTGATGTTCGCATGGATGCCGTTCGCACGGAGCATCTGCCTCGCCCGCTCGCGTCTAGCATCCTCCCGCGTCCCATGGACGCGCTTCGACACCTGCCCGCGGCTCCCGTCCGGCTTGGCCGGTCCCTCCCATCTGATCTGGTAGACGTTCTTCGCGATCCGCTTGATGCCCTCGTCTCTCGTTGCCATGCTACAATCTCCTTTGCACAGGGGGACTTCCCCTTGTATCTCGCGGGGCCCCGCGCAGGCCGCCAAGCAAGCAGCGGGGCTTCGCCTTTAACCTACTTAACTGCCTTGATAGGCCATGCCTGATGACATGATGAGCCTCTCCTTGCCAAGCCCAGCATGGTGGGCACTATAGCCAAGGACAATAGTGTCCTTGATGCAATCGCCGTATATCTCATCGATTAGCCCGTCGTCATCGTACGTCGCGAACCAAGGGAAAGCGCAGGACTTGATCTTGCGCGCCAACGCGCGATGCTTGCTCTCGTCGAAAGAGCTGTGATACAGACCTGGGCCCTTCTTGACATATGGCGGATCGAAATAGGCGAACAGCTTCTCATCCCTTTCGCCAAGCATGTCAACGAAATCCTCAGCATCCAGCATGTGGACCTCTATGTCAGCCCTCCTCTTTCCAATGTCCACGATCTTCGACTTCAATCCCTCCTTGCCGAATCGCGCATCGATGCTGTAGTTGCCAGCTTGGTCCATCCCTCCGATCACGCCCCCATCGAGAATGCCCGAGACGTTCGTTCTGTTGAGGAAAAAGGCGGCTCTGCCAAGCTCGGCATCATCGTAGTCGTCTGCATGACGGTAGACATCACGGCACCGCTCCCATGTATCGATGCCTACTGCAACCTCGTCGATGTACGAGCAAAGGCCCTCCGAATCGTTCACGATCAGATTCCACATGCAAAACACGGCACGGTCGAAGTCGTTAATGATTACCCGAGGGACATCTCTTTTGAGGAGGAGCTTCATGGCGAGTCCCGCACCGCCAGCGAATGCCTCGCAGTAAGTCGACCCCGTAAGGTCGTTCTCGTTGATAATCTCCTTGACAAGCGGGTAGATCTTCGTCTTTCCCCCGGGATACCTGATAGGCGTGTACGTTGCTGGCATGGTGCACCTCCTCTCGCCATGTTAACCTGCGGAATAGTTCTTGGCCATAGGACCGTTATCGGTCATCCAACGACAAGCTGTGCTCCATCCTGCGTAAGACTACATCGACCCGGCGCTCAAGCTCCTCGCAGAACGCAGACACTTCGCTAGCGTATGCCACGCGCCAAATTCCGTACAATGCTGCGCCGTTCGGTCCCCAAAGCCCTGACCTCTTCGTTCTCCGAAACCAAAGCTTCTCGAATTTCCTCGCCTCTTTTCCTCCGTTGCCGCGCCAGTCGTCCTCCATCTCGTTTCGCAACCGGACGAACTGCTGCTTTCCGTAGTTGCGAGGGAATGACCCCCATGAAGGATCGTCGTCGGGAAGGTTAAGGAGCAGATCGTGCACTGATCTCTCTGGGCTCGATCCTCCGCCGGGGAGGACGAACAGTCGACTGCATCCGGTGATTCTCTTCGGAGCCCCCTTCACCCCATCTGCGTCAGTGACGAAGAGCACGTTCTTCAGTGCGGGAATCGCGTCCCTTGTCGCAAGCTCTGCCAGCTCGCCGCAGCTAAGGCCAACGGATTGAACGGAGCACTTGGAAGAGAGCCTGCGCGGCATCATGTGGCTAAGAAACCATTTCGCCTCATCGTCCTCGCACCAGATTTCCACCTTCAGCTCCTTGACAGGAGGCAGCGGCTCGATGAGGAGATCGCTCCTGACGGAGTCCATCGGAGGATTTAGCTCCATCGAAACGGCGCCGCCGCGAGATTTCAGGTAGATGACCTCGACATCGCCGTCTTTGCCAACCATCCCCGAAGCCGCCTCGATTAGATCAGTCGAATGCGTCGTCATGACGACTTGCAGTTTTAGTTCAGGCGAAACACTCGCAAGCAGCCGAAGCAGGCCGACTTGCGACGCTGGGAACAGCGTCGCATCCACCTCGTCGATAAGGAGAAGGCCGCCCTTGTAATCTTCCCCAAGATCGTCTTTCAGGCGCTGGAACGATATGATCGCCGCGAGAATCTGCCCGAGGTTGTCTTGGCCCGCAGAGTTTGCGAGGTAGTCGTATTGACCGGTGTTCACGAGAAGGGTTTCTTTCTGCCCCCTTTTCGTCATCTTGACCGGTTCCATCTCGCTTGTGGCCATAGGCACCATGATCCTCGAATACCAGCTGATGAACTTACGGGTCTCGTCGTCATCGAGCTCCGAGCTCGTTGCCTCGGGGTTGGCGATTTCTCCCACTGGGTAAACGCGCCGCATTCCCAGGTAGATGACAGGGAAGTCGATATTGCCCTCGCCCTTGTTCCTCGTCGCTCCCGTCACCAGTCTTATATGGGATTTGTCGGATGGCTTCCTCGAATAGGATTTGACCTGGATATGCTGCCTCCCGTTCGATATGGATTGATCGCGAAAATCCACATAGTACAGATGCTCACCCGGCTTGTCGTAGTCGGGCGACATCTTGAAGATGTCCGTGAACTTGGTCTTGCAGGCTTTGCCGAAAACCGTCCTTGCGCTAACCATGCCGAAGGGTTGGCCCAGCATTCCGAGAATCGTGGATTTCCCCGTACCGTTCTGCCCCGCTATGACCGTTACCCTTTGTCCAAGGGGGATGGCGATACCATGCATGTTGCGGAATCGCTCGATCTCCAAAGAGGCGAGGCCATATGGCTCTGTCCGCTTTCTTCCTGCCATATTGCTTCCTCCTGTCCGCGTTCCTGTTGTCGAGCAAATCAAGGCCGAAATCACTAAGGTTCAAAACCCTATAGCTGGCCCAATGCTGCCTGGGTGATGGCTGGGGCGATGGCCTTGAAGACATCGAACGACTTGTCAGCGACGGTTTTCAAGCACCGCATGATCTTCCCTTCGCGCTCTATGCCGCTCGAGTTTTCTATGTCTTTCAAAGCGCTGATTGTTTTAAAATGATATAATAGTCGTAATAAGAAATGAAAGGGA
>CANOHY010000013.1 GCA_947565915.1 uncultured Eggerthellaceae bacterium
GATTCTCAGTTTCTCATGCAGATTCGTCATTAGGTCAAGCCTCGAGCCGTCCGATTTCGATTGCCATTACGCGCCTTGTGCGCGAGCTTTCGCAGTGCTCGGTATTCCACCGTTGCAGTGGAGCCATGTTGCTCGTGCAAGTATACCGTATGGGAAAATGCCCTATATAATGAAATGGTTTCGCGAATGGGTTTCGGAGAAGCGCTTCGAAAGGAGCTTCTTTTGGCTGAGCAACCAAAGTATCAGAGCATCATCGTAACGGGCGGTGCCGGCTTCATTGGCAGCAACTTCGTGCATTGGGTAATCGACAATCAGCCTGACGTGCAGGTTACCGTGCTTGACAAGCTCACCTATGCGGGCAATTTGGAGAATCTCGCCGACATTCCGCAGGATCGCTTCACGTTCGTGAAGGGCGATATCTGCGATGCTGAGCTGGTGGACGACTTGTTCTCGCACGCTGATGCAGTGGTGCATTTCGCAGCCGAGTCGCACAACGACAATTCCATTGCCGACCCCGAACCCTTTATCAAGACCAACGTGGAGGGGACCTTCACGTTGCTCGAGGCAGCGCGCAAGCATGGTACGCGCTTCCATCACATCTCGACAGACGAGGTCTATGGAGATTTGGCGCTCGACGATCCTGCGCGCTTCACCGAAGATACGCCCTATCGTCCCTCGAGCCCCTATAGCTCTTCGAAGGCAAGCTCCGATTTGCTCGTGCGGGCATGGCATCGCACCTATGGGTTGCCCATCACTATTTCGAACTGTTCGAACAACTACGGTCCGCGGCAGCATATCGAGAAGTTCATTCCACGTCAGATCACCAACATCCTGTGCGGCATTCGCCCCAAGCTCTACGGTGACGGTTTGAATGTGCGCGACTGGATCCATACCGAGGATCACTCTTCGGCAGTGTGGGAGATACTCGCGCA
The DNA here is from genome assembly GCA_947565915.1 of uncultured Eggerthellaceae bacterium. Lineage (GTDB taxonomy): Bacteria > Actinomycetota > Coriobacteriia > Coriobacteriales > Eggerthellaceae > UBA9715. Next base: position 933 of record CANOHY010000013.1, read on the forward strand.
TGGGGCCTTGGGCGAGACGTACCTGATTGGTGCCGATGGCGAGAAGAACAACCTGGATGTGCTTAAGGCCATTTTGGTTGCTATGGGAGAAGATCCCGACGATTTCGATTGGGTGCGCGACCGTCCTGGACACGATCGGCGCTATGCAATCGATGCTACTAAGTTGCGCACGCAGCTGGGCTGGCAGCCGCAGCATACCGACTTCGCAAAGGGCATCGAGCAGACCATCGAGTGGTATCGCAGCAACCCCGATTGGTGGAAGGACGTAAAAGAGGCAACTGAAGCGAAGTATGCAGCCCAAGGGCAATAGGGATACTTTGGGCTTCTGCAGACTAGCGAAAAGCGGGGTTGATCGCATGGATACCATCGAAAGCGGGAACTTCACGTTCACGAAGACGTCCATAGAGGGCGTTATCGTGGTGGATGTGAAATCGTATGGCGACGAGCGCGGGTACTTCATGGAGACCTACAAGCGCCCCGATTTCGTAGCGGGGGGCATTGATGTGCAGTTCGTGCAGGATAACCAGTCATCCTCGGTCAAGGGCGTGCTGCGCGGATTGCATTTCCAAATCGAGCACCCGCAGTCGAAGCTGGTGCGCGTGATCTCGGGCAAGGTATTCGATGTGGCCGTTGATTTGCGCAAGGGCAGCCCAACTTATGGGAAATGGGAAGGCGTGGTGCTGTCGGCCGAGAATCACCGCCAGTTCTTCATTCCGCGTGGGTTTGCTCATGGATTCCTGGTGCTCTCCGACAGCGCCGAGTTCTGTTACAAATGCGATGATGTGTACCATCCCAACGATGAAGGCGGCCTCATGTGGAATGACCCGGCGTTGAGAATCGAGTGGCCACCGCTCGATGGAGATGACGCTTTCGATCCAGCCAAGCTGATACTGAGCGAGAAAGACCAGCACCACCCGGCTTTCATCGAGCATTAGAGCTACCAGCGTGCAGTGATGCGGCGCGTTCGGCCTCAACGCGCGCGGCAAATCCTCAAGCCAAAACGCTTCGAAATGGCCTTTGGCCATTTCTGCGTTTTTGGTTTCCGGAAATGCCGCGTCGCATTGCGGCCGGACGCGTATATGGCGACGTGCCCCCCCTATTTCCAAGCTACTTGGTTGGCGCCTGTCCTGACTTGATGTGACACGGTTATTTCTGGAGCGCACAAGCGCAGGCGCTTGCGCCGTTGCGCTTGGCGGCGAAGCTTTAACCGTGCGCATCAAGTCAGGACAGGCGCCTGCAACCCTTCTTATTTTAGGTTGAAGTAGGCGGCGCGGGGCCAGTCGCGTGCGAAGTTCGGGTTCAGGTAGGGGTCGCCCTTCACGTAGTAGTCGGTCCATTTCCCAATCATGTACTGGCTTTCGCGGTGCGTGCGCACTTCTGCGTCGAAGTTCTCACCGGGACCCCCGCGGCTTACCGATTCGTGATGATAAAGCTCTACGAAGGGGTCGTACACCACTTCGAGGCCAGCATCGTGTACCTTGAGCCCGAAATCCACGTCGTTAAACTCCACGGCCAGCGCTTCTTCGAAGCCACCGAGCTGCTGATATACGCTCCTCTTCGTCATGGCGCAAGCGGTGGAGACTGATATCCAGTTGCGAACTAGTCCCAGAAATCCCATGTACCCCTGATCGCAATGCTGAAGCCCTTGGCCCAGATGCTGTGCCGTGCCGCCGGTGAGGCCCACGCCAGCATGCTGGATGGTGCCGTCGTCGAAGTATAGGCGCGCTCCAACCAACCCCACGTCCTCGCGTTGCGCCACGCCCAGCATGAGCTCGATCCAGTTGGGCGTGATAACCTCCACGTCGTTGTTGAGCAGCAAGATGAACTCGCCCTGTGCGTGGTCCACGCCGAAATTGTTCAGTTTGGAGATGTTGAATCCTGTGCCCTCCCAAACCGCCACGCGCACGTTGTGGTGCTCGCGCTGCACGCGCTCATAGTAGGCGAACGTCTCGGGTTCGGTGCTGTTGTTCTCCACGATCACTACCTCGAAGTTCGGGTAGGTGGTCTTCTGGAAGATGGACTCTAGGCAGTTCGAGAGCAGTTCCACGTGGTCCTTGCTGGGTATCACGATGGATACGAGCGGTTCGCCTTGCACCTCGTAATCCACGCGGAAGCGGAAGTCCAGCTTGCCGTTGCTCACGGTGCCGGAAAGCCCTTCGCGCGCGAGGTGGTGCTCGATTACGCGTTTGGCCACGTCCTCGGCATAGCGCTTGTTGTCGGAGTTGCCCGCCGTGGAGCTCTTACAGATGCGCCAATGGTAGAGCACCTTGGGCACATGATGGATGTTGCGCGTGCGTTCGATGGCCATAAGCGTGAGGTTGAGGTCTTGGGCGCCATCCACGTCGCTTCCCTGCGTGGGAATGCTGCGGTACAGCGCCATGCGCAAGGTGAGCATGTGCATGATGTAGTTATGGGAGCGCAGAAGGTCGATCGAGAAATCTGGTTTGAGCAGAGGGAATATGTGGCGTCCCTGCTCGTCGAGCTTGTCCTCGTCGCAATAGAGCAGGTCTATCTGCGGGTCTTCGTCGATGGCCTTCGCGTATTCGAACAGCAGGTCGGGCGCGATGATGTCGTCGTGGTCGAGGAAGCTGATGTAGTCTCCTGTTGCCGCTGCTGCACCGGCGTTGGTGTTGAGCGTGATGCCCTCGTTGCGCTCCAAGGCAACCACGTGCACGCGCGCATCCTCGGCGGCAGCGTTCTCGACCGCCTGCGCGAGCTCGGGCAGCTCGGGGCTTGCATTCACCAGGATGAGCTCCCAGTGCGGATAGGTTTGCGCTCGCACCGAATCGAGCATCTCCTCGAACAGATGAAGCGGCGTGCGGTAGAGGGGAACCACGATGCTGAAGGTGCAAGCATGCTCGAATGCATGCTGCCGCTGCAGTTCCAGCTGACTCTCATCGGGGCGCTGCGCCATGAACCACTCATGGTAGCCGCCATCCCAATCGGCGCTTCTGTGCATGTAGGCGACGCATTCGGCAAGTTCCTTGAATGCGGCATGCTCGAGCGCGCCGAATCCAGAGATATCCTTGCCTGCGCCATCGCGCGCGACGACCGTCAGGTTGCGCGGTTCCTTGCGAATCGGCACCGAGAATGGAATCTCCCAAAGCGGAAACGTGGCCCAATCGGAAGCTTCGCGCAAGCGTGCCGGTGAGCACACTACGGCGTCGGGAAGCTCGTTGAGCGCCTCGTCGAAGCAGATCAGCTGCGGTACCTCTGGGCTGAGCGATAGGGGCACGAAAGCCGTTCCATGGAGGATTCCCGGATCGTCTTCGAGTGGCAGCAAGTAGTCGTCGAAGCGGAACACGCAGCGGTCGAGCGTTTTGTGCTGGTCGCAATTGCGGATGGCATGCACATCGTTGCGATGCATGATGCCGTTGAGACGTCCAATCCATTTCGCTTGCGCAGGGTCGATGCGCAGGGTCTGGATGCTCGCGTTGGCGCTTTCGCCCTGTTCGTCCATGCATGCGATGCGCAGCGTTGCCTCGATGGACGCATCCACGAGCGGAAGGGCGACAATGCACGAGTCTGCTTGCAAGGGTAGCTGCTGCAAGCGAGGGCTGTTCGCCAAGAACGCCATGGCGGGCATCTGCTTGCCGTTGCAGGCGAACGTGGCGTCGATTTGCGCAGTGCCGGGCACCTCGAGCGCTTCCACGGTGAAGAACAGCTTGCCGTTTCCCCTGCATATGTTGCTTATGGCTGCTTTCATGGGGCTCCGTATCTCGCGATGGCAGCGAAGAGGGGTTCGTTCGAGTGACATTATAAGCATTCTGCGCATGTGGCCTTGTTGTGGTTAGGGCGAACGTGGGCTTGGGTATCATGGTTGACAGACGATTCCTCGCTTGGGGAAAGACTGAGGGGATGTATGGATCAGCAACATGAAACCGTGCTGGTTACCGGCGCAGCAGGCTATATCGGCCGACATGTGGTCGATGCGCTTCTGCGACGAGGTTGCCAGGTGTCGGTTGCCTTGTCTTCGGGCGCTTCGTATGTGCGCGAGGATGTTCGCGTGGTGTCGCAGCCAATCTTCGATGCGAGCTGCGCGAACCTCTACGAAGCGCTCGGATCGCCCGATCGCTGCATCCATTTGGCATGGAAGGACGGCTTCTCGCACAATGCGCCAACGCATCTGGAGATGCTCCCGAGCCATGTGCGATTCCTGCAACAGCTGATCAACGGTGGCATAAAGAGTATTTCGGTTGCTGGATCCATGCACGAGATAGGATACTGGGAGGGCATGGTGAGCGAAGATACGCCCGCCAACCCCCTTTCGCTCTACGGCGTTGCCAAGAACGCCCTTCGCCAGGCAGCGCTTATCATGGCCCAGGACTCGGGCACCAGCCTCAAGTGGTTGCGTGGCTATTACCTGACGGGCGACGACGAGCATAACCACTCCGTGTTCTCGAAGGTTGCCCAAAGCGCCCGCGAGGGTAAGCGCACCTTTCCCTTCACGAGCGGGTTGAACCAATACGACTTCATAGATATCGAAGAGTTTGCCGACCAGGTTGCGGTTGCGTCCTTGCAAGATGAAGTCGAGGGCGTCATCGAATGTTGCTCGGGCGTGCCTGTGGCTCTGGGCGAGCAGGTTGACCGCTTTATCAGCGAGCATGGTTTCGACATCAAGCTCGAGCGTGGAGCCTACCCTGATCGTGCATACGATTCTCCCTGCATATATGGGAACAATGCGAAGATACAGGCCATCTTGCAAAGCGAGGGTCGTTGATCGATGAAGGTGGAGCTGCGAGAAGTGACGCGCGGGCGCGGATCGCTCTATGCGCATGTTGTTGCGAGCGCTGACGAAGGCGAAGGCGCATGCGATGCTGCCATGGAGGGCATCCGGGCTGCGGCAACGTCGCCTGAAGGGAATCGGGTGCCTTGCGAGCTGTATCGACTGGAGGGCATCGAAGGCTTCGTTTTGCGTTTGCCCTTGCTTCCCTTCACGCAAACCGTGACGTTTGAGGCGCCTAACGGCGAAATGGCTCCGAGCATCTTGACCATCGACCCTGGCAAGGTGAAATGGCAATCGCGTCTGAACACGTTGCTGGGAAACGCGACAGCCAAAGCCATGCGCAACTCCGAGCTTTCGCGTGACGATGCCATTGAAGTGGAACTCATCCACGGCTACGTGAGCCAACAGGGCGATGAGCAGTATCGCGGATACCTTTCGTATCGAACTACCGACGAGCGAAAAGCGCGTGCGAGCATTTCGCTTGTGCTTCTGGACCAGCATGCGCGGCCTTTGGAGGTATCCCGCGTCATCGTGTTGGGTGACAACGCAGCGCCGCTTTCCCGCTCGCCGTCGTTGATACAGCGCAACATTGCCTTCGCGGTGAAGATGCCCCAAGGCGAGGACCTTGCGGTGATGCGCATCGATTCGGATGTTCCGGGAATCGAGACGTTCTTCGTGCTCGACGAGGAAGTGGAGAAGCGAGCCAAGGATTTCACGGATGCCATCGCGCTTTCCGCTGAACGCGATCCGCGCTACGAGCAGTGGTTCAAAGACAAGCATAGCGTGACTGCTCAGGAGGCTGCAGCGCAGCACTTGACGCGATGGGAAGACCCTGTGATGTTCAGCGTGATCGCTGTGGGGCATGATGGGGCGGATGGTCTTTGGGATGATGCGCTGCGCTCGGTGTTGGCGCAAAGCTATCCCCATTTAGAGCTCGTCATCGTGCCTGCTGGCGATGCGTCATTGCCCGCCCAGGACATCCTGGCTGACGAACGCGTACGCGTTGTGTTGCCGAGCGCTTCCGCCAAGGGCAAGCGAACTGGCGATGCCGACCTCATGAATGCGGGAGTTTCCGAGGTCTGTGGCGATTTCGTCTGCTTCATGCGCGCATGCGACCGGATGCAACCCGATTTCCTCTACTGCTTCGCCTGCGGGCTGCAAGAATATCCTGATGCGCCGCTTCTGTATGGCGATGAGGGGAAGTTGTTCGAAGGACGCAGCATGTCGCCCTTCTTCAAACCCGACTGGAACCCTGACCTGCTTACGAGCTTCAACTACATCGGGCGCCTATTCGCGGTGCGCACTTCGCTGCTTCGTGCGTTGGGTCCATTGCGCTTTGAGCACGATGGCGCGCAGGAATACCGTATCGCTCTTGCGGCTGGGCGCCAACCGGTTGCTCCCTATCACGCGCGACGCATCATCAGCCAGCGCGTGCTGTCAAAGGAGCTCGAAAGCGAGCTCTATGCAATCGAGCCTATGGATGAGGTTGCGGCTTTAGCGGTGCTCGAAGAGCATTTCGCACAGCTCTCCCAATCGGTGCAGGTTGAGCTGGGCGATGCCTCGGATACCTTCGACGTGCGCTTTGCCGTCCAAGGCGAGCCGCTTGTTTCCCTGGTGATCGCCACGAAGGATTCCGTGCCCATCCTACGCAAATGCATCGACTCCATTCTGAGGAAGTCGACCTATCAGAACATCGAGGTCATCATTGCCGAGAACAATTCGACCGACCCGGAAACCTTCGCCTATTACGAAGAGGTGACATCGAGCGACTCGCGTGTGAAGCTGCAGGTGTGCCAGACGGGTGGCAAGGTTGACGTGTCGACGGTGAACAATCAGGGCATCGCGGCAGCATCGGGCGAGTACGTGATCATCCTGAACAACGACGTGGAGGTGATCGCGCCCGACTGGATCGAGCGCATGCTGGGGCTTTGCCAACGTGCGGATGTGGGGGCGGTGGGCGTGAAGTTGCTCTATCCCGATGGCGTGGTCCAACATGCTGGGGCAATGATGTACAAGGCATCGCCGAACATGCTGCAGTTCATGGGCCCCTACAATATTGGCGGTGGATCGGTGCTGGACGACTGCCCCTACTACTACAGCATGTACAACGTGAAGCAGGACCTCAGCGCGTGCACGAGTGCTTGTCTTATGACGAAGAAGTCGCTCTACGAGGAAATGGGCGGCTATAATCTGGAGTTTCCCACCGATTTCGATGACGTGGACTATTGCTTGCGGTTGCGCAAGCGCGGCTTGAACGTGGTCTACGAGCCCCATGCGAAGCTGTACCATCATGAATCGATTTCACGCGGGTCGGAGATGACGCAGCAGCGCTTGGGAGGCTTTACCTATACGCTGGGACTTCTGATGTCGCTGTATCCTGAGTATTGGGCGCAGGGCGATTTGTGCCTAAGCCCGTATCTGACCAACAAGAACCGCGGATCGAATTTCGAATAGCAAGGAAGATCGCAGATAGCTTGGGAGCTCTGCACTATACTTAACGCATGCGAGGCTATTACACATATCCTGAAGGCAAGGGCACCGCTAAGGGCACGGCACGTTTGGCGCGACCCCCGCGCATTGCCGTGGTCACGCAGGGCGTGAAGCTGGGCGATGAGACGCGTGGCTATACGCGCTTCCGTTTTCTAGCCGAGCTGCTGGTGCGTGCTGGCTTCGATGTGGACCTCATCACGTCGACCTTCCAGCATTGGGACAAGGCCCAGCGCGATACCATGCGCGATTGCTACAAGGGATTGCCCTATAAGATTCGATTCATCGAAGAGCCGGGTTATACGCGCAATCTGGATTTAAAGCGCATAAACAGCCATCGCGTCTTCGCGCGCAACTTGCGCCAGTATCTCGAGGGGCGCTTCTTGGACGACCCCGGCGCCTACGATCTGATCTACTTCGAGATTCCACCTAACGACATGGCGCGTGTTTGCGCCGAGGTGGCTGCCAATCATAAGATGCCAGCGGTGGTCGATGTGAACGACCTGTGGCCTGAGGCCATGCGCATGGCCATCGATGTTCCCGTGCTGAGCGATGTGGTGTTTTCGCCCTTCGCGCGCGATGCGCATAAGGTGTATAACCTAATCGATGCGGCTGTGGGCACGTCGGACGAATATGCCAACCGTCCAGCGGCCGACCGCAGCAAGCCCTACCTCAAGCGCACGGTGTATGTGGGAAACGACCTGAAAGCGTTCGATGTGGGCGCGCATGGCTGTGCCGGCGATGTGGTGAAGCCAGAAGGCGAGGTATGGCTCACCTATGCGGGCACGTTGGGCGCCAGCTACGACTTGGCCACGCTCGTGCGTGCATCGGTTATCATGCAGCGCGATATGCCGCGTTTGCGCGTGAAGGTGCTAGGAGATGGCCCCGAGCGTGCTTCGCTGGAGCAGTTGGCAGCAGAGTTGCACGCCCCCGTTGATTTCGTGGGCTATGCACCCTACGACCTGATGGCGGCTTACCTGTGCGCGTCGGATGCAACCATCAACTCGCTGGTGAAGTCGGCACCGCAGAGCATCGTCACGAAGATAGGCGATTATTTGGCAGCGGGCATCCCGCTGGTCAATACGGGGTCGAGCCCTGAGTTTCGCGCGAAGGTGGAAACCGACGGCTTCGGCGTGAACGTGGAAGCCGAAGATCCGCAAGCGCTCGCTACAGCCGTGATCGGCCTTCTGGGCAACCCTCAGCGTTGTCAGCTGATGGGCGCACGTGCGCGTGCTGTGGCGCAAGAGCAGTTCGACCAGCCGAATTCCTATCAAGCCATCGTGGAGCTGATTCGCGAGCTCGCCGATTGACGTCGCAAAGTTCGCTTGCAAAGGAGTGAAGATGCTTTCCTTCTCGCCGCCAGACATCTCGCAAGCCGAGATTGACGAGGTGGTGGACACGCTGAAGAGCGGCTGGATCACCACTGGCCCCAAGACCAAGCAGCTTGAGCGCGAATTGGCCGACTTCTGCGGCACGCCGCGGGTAGCCTGCCTGTCGTCTGCAACCACGGCGCTCGAGAGCGTGCTGCGACTTTTGGGCATCGGCCCTGGCGACGAGGTGATCACGAGTGCCTATACCTATACGGCCTCGGCTTCGCCCATCGTGCATGTGGGCGCAACGCCGGTGCTGGTCGATGTGGCACCCGATTCCTACGAGATGGACTATGCTGCCCTGGCCGATGCGATAACCGACAAGACGCGCGCAGTCATCCCCGTCGACCTCGCGGGTCGCATGGTGGATTACGATGCGCTTCGCGATGCGGTTGGCTCGGCGCGCTGGTCGGCTACCTCTGATTTGCTCGAGCAGATCGGCCATTTGCCCATCATCGCCGATGGCGCCCATTCGCTCGGAGCGGTGCGCAAGGGCGAGCGATCGGGACAAGCTGCGGACATTACCACGTTCTCGTTTCATGCGGTGAAGAACTTCACCACTGCGGAAGGCGGGGCCGCCACTTGGCGAAGCGGCACCTTCGATGACGACGATGAGATATATCGCCAGTTCATGTTGCTTTCCTTGCATGGCCAAACGAAGGATGCGCTGGCGAAGGACAAGGCTGGGTCGTGGGAATACGACATCGCCTTTCCGGGATGGAAATGCAACATGACCGACATCCAAGCAGCATTGGGCCTAGCGCAGCTCAGGCGCTATCCGGCATTGCTCGATAGGCGGCATCGGATGGCGGCAATGTATGCAGGCCTGCTGGCAGATGCCAACGTGCAGTTGATGCAGCATGCACAGGGCGACCCGCAGGTAGACGGGTTCCGCTCTAGTGGGCATCTCATGCTCGTGCGCCTTCCAGGGCGCAGCCGGGCATTTCGCGACGAGCTCATCGAGCGGCTTGCGGCGCGGGGCGTTCCAGCGAATGTGCACTACAAACCATTGCCCCTGCTCACCGCTTACCAGGATCTAGGATTTGCCCCCGATAGCTATCCGAACGCTCTGGCACAGTTCGAAAACGAGATCACGCTGCCGCTTCACACGCTTTTGACTGACGAGGACGTGCAGCTGGTATCCCGAGAGTTCTGCGAGGTCAAAGCCCAGATGGAAGAAGAGGGGCTGCGCTGATGAAGTCGTTTTTGAAACTGCTCGGGGCCGGAGCGGTGGTAGGTGTTGCAGCTGCTGCGGGCATAGCGTCGCTTGCACGCACGGTGGGCGACATGCACCAGAGGGGCCAAGCGGCCGGGCGCGAGCGGACGTTCTATGCGCGCTACGGCAAACGCGCATGCGATCTGGCCATTTCCACGGCGGCATTGCCGGTAGTGGGTTTGGTGGTGGCTGGCTGCGGGTTGGCCATCAAGCGGGAAGACGGCGGTCCCATCTTCTACAACGCCCCACGCGTGGGGCAGGGAGGCCGCGAGTTCACCATGTACAAGCTGCGCTCCATGAAGGTCGATGCGCCCGATCTGGTGATGGAGGACGGCTCCACCTACAATGGGGCCGACGACCCGCGCATGACGAAGGTGGGCGCCTTCATGCGCAAGACGAGCCTGGACGAGATCCCCCAGTTCCTCAACGTGCTGAAAGGCGACATGAGCGTGGTGGGACCGCGCCCCGACCTCAAGCGCGAAACCGAGCTCTACCAAGGCGACGAGGTTTTGAAGCTCACGGTGAAACCGGGCATCACGGGCTATGCGGCGGTATATGGGCGCAACTCGCTGCCCTGGCACGAGCGGCTGGCTTTGGATGTGCACTACGTGCGCAACCTCTCGTTCGGCTTGGACGCGCAGGTGTTCTTGAAGACGTTCGCCACAGTGCTCAACCAAGAAGGCATCTATGTGGCGCAAGGCGATGAAGCGCAGCTTGAAGCGGGTTTGGACCCGATGCTGCGCACGGCAAGCGAAAGCGAGTGATGAGCAATATGAATCCCGAAGTCGATTTCGTGCTGAAAACCATGGAGAGCCGCGATGTGCACTTCGTGCGCTTCTGGTTCAGCGATGTGCTGGGCACCATGAAATCGTTCGCAGTCTCGCCGAGCGAGATAGAGAATGCGTTTTCCGAGGGCATGGGCTTCGATGGTAGCTGCGTTGCCGGCTTCAATCCTGTGAACGAGGCTGACATGCTGGCCTTTCCCGACCCTACCACGTTCCAGGTGCTGCCCTGGCGTCCTGCGCAGGATGCGGTGGCGCGCATGTTCTGCAACATCTGCCTGCCAGATGGTTCGACCTTCGAGGGCGACCCACGGCAGGTGCTGCGCCGCATGGTGGATAAGGCGGCCGAAGCTGGATACATCTTCAACGTTGGGCCCGAGTTAGAATACTACTACTTCAAGAGCCAAGACGAGCCCGTGCCTCTGGACAAGGGAGGCTACTTCGACCTGACCTCGCTCGATTCGGCGTCGGATTTGCGCCGCGACACCGTGCTCACGCTGGAGAAGCTTGGCATACCCATCGAGTACTCGCATCACGAGAGCGGCCCTTCGCAGCACGAGATCGACTTGCGTTACACCGATGCGCTCTCGATGGCCGATGCCGTGATGACCTACAAGCTGGTGGTGAAGGAGATAGCTATTCAGCATGGCGTGTACGCATCGTTCATGCCCAAGCCCTTGGCCAACCTTCCGGGAAACGCCATGCATGTGCATCAGAGCCTCGTCGATCTGGAAGGCAATAACCTCTTCTACGACGAGAGCGATCCTTTGGGGTATAACCTCTCGGCACTTGCCAAGCACTATATTGCCGGCATCCTGAAGTATGCTCCCGAGTTCTGTTTGATAACCAACCAAAACGTGAATTCGTACAAGCGCTTGGTGGGTGAAGGAGATGCCCCGAACAGGCTGTCGTGGGCACGCACGAATCGCTCTACGCTGCTGCGGGTTCCTGGGTATCGTCCTCATAACAGCGATGCTTGTCGCATCGAGCTGCGCAGCCCCGATCCGGCTGCTAACCCTTATCTTGCGTTCGCGGTTATGCTGGCGGCGGGCTTGAAGGGCATCGAGGAGCAGCTGGAGCCACCAGCTCCCATCGAAGACGCGAACCTGTTCAAGAGCAGCATCTCGGCCGATTTCCCGCAGCTTCCGCGCAATTTGGGCGAAGCGGTCGAGCTGTTCGCCCAGTCGCAGCTCATGAAGGACACGCTTGGCGAGCATATCCATTCCTATCTCGTGAAGGCGAAGCGAGCCGAATGGCTGGACTACTCGCGTTCGGTGAGCGGGTGGGAGCTCGATCGATTCTTGGCGGTACTCTGATGGGCAAGCGCGTCGCATTCATCGCAGATAGCTTGGATAACGCCTACAAGTTCCAGCAAGTATTCGCCAAGCTGGAGCTAGAGGTCAGCGCTGGTTCCACCATGCAGATGAAGAAGCTGCTCGCGCCGGGGCAGTCTTTCGACCTCGTAGTGTTCGAGGCGCGCGGTACAGCCGTGGCGAACTTGCCCGAGATGCAGCTGCTGGTGCAGGAGTTGGGATGCCCCCTTCTGGTTATCGCCGATGCTGCGGAATTGGATCAAATGTCCTTGAAGCTGGGGCCGAGCTGCGATTTGGTAGTGCACGGGGCAACTTCCGAGGAGTGCGCTTATCGCGTGCGTGCCAAGCTGGTCGATTCGGGGCTTTCAGAGGGCGGCGAGACCATCGTAGTGGATTCCATGGTTATCAACTTGGCAACCTATCAGGTAACGGTGGCGGATTCGCCCGTGGATTTCACCTATCTGGAATACGCGCTTCTGGCCTTCTTGGTGCGGCATCCTGGCCATACGTTCTCACGCGATGCCCTTCTGCAACATGTGTGGGGCTTCGACTACTATGGCGGCTCGCGAACGGTGGATGTGCACGTGCGGCGCATACGCGCCAAGCTTGGTCCTGAGCTCGCCCAGCATCTGGAGACGGTGCGCGGCGTAGGGTACCTATGGAGTGCAAGCTGAGATAAGGTGGCAACATGGCCAAGCGCATAGCGGTAATAGACGGAAACTCACTCATGCATCGTGCCTATCACGCGGTGCCACCAACCATGAACGCGCCCGACGGCACGCCCACCAATGCTGTTTTCGGCTTCTGCAGCATGCTGTTCAAGTTCATCGAGCTCGCTGCGCCCGATGCTATCGTGTGCGCCTTCGACCAGGGAAAGCCGCGTTTTCGCATCGAGGCGATGGAGCAGTACAAGGCACAGCGTCCCCATATGGATGACGAGCTGCGCGTCCAGTTCCCGCTGATCGAGAGCTTGCTGGAAGCAATGAACATCCCGGTGGTGAAGATGGACGGCTGGGAAGGCGACGACATCTTGGGCACCGTGGCGGCGCGCGACGAGGCGCACGGCTATGAGACGCTGCTGGTGTCGGGCGACAAGGACATCAACCAGCTGGTCACCGACCTCACCCATGTGGTCACCACGAAGAAGGGCATCACCGACGTGGTGATCTTCGACCCCGACCAGGTGATGGAGAAATATGGCGTGACACCCGAGCAGTTCCCCGATTACCTGGGGCTTATGGGCGACACCTCCGATAACATCCCCGGCGTTCCGGGCATTGGGCCGAAGTCGGCCCAGAAGCTGCTGGAGCAGTATGGCTCCATGGAGGGCATCTACGAGAATCTGGACAAGTTGAAGGGCAAGCAGCTGGAGAACATTCGCGACAACCGCGACCTTGCCTTCCTGTCGCGCAAGATCGCGACCATCGTGACCGATCTGGACTTCGAGCTGGATGTGGACGCCATCGCATGGCCGTCGTTCGATTTCGCGAAGGTGCGCGAAGCCTTCGATGCCATTCGCTTCCAGTCGCAGCTAGGGCGTCTGATGAGCGTGGTGGGCTCCGATGAGGAGGTGCAGCAGTTCGAGCAATTCGCGGTGGTGCCTGCTGTGCGCGGCGACGAGGCGCGCCAGATGGCCCTGCGCGCGCTTGAGGCGAAGGAGCGCGTGGCGCTGGCATTCGCACAGACTGATCAACCCTCCTTGTTCGGCGCTGATGCATGCGTGGCCGTTGCGGGAAGCGAGGGCTGTGCCGTGCTCGAGGGCGATGAGGCGCTTGACTACCTGCGCCGCTTCATCGAAGGGGGATTGTTCGCTGCGGGTGATGCGAAGGCTCTCATGCACGCCGTCTATCCGGTGGATTCGATGGAGACTGCTTTGGTCGATCGCGCAGATCTGCTGAGCGCTGATTTCTTCGACCTTTCCGTAGCGGCGTACGATATCGATTCGTCGCGCAGCGATTACTCCGTGGCTTCGCTCATGCAGGAGCATCTCGATCTGGAGTTGCCGGAAACCGACGACATCGCCGAGCGTGCATCCATCGAAGCGCAAGCGGTGTGCAAGCTGACGAGCATCTTGCAAGAGCGCCTTCAGAGGGATGAGGTTCTGGGTGTTTATCGCGACATCGACGGGCCATTGGTGCCCGTGCTGGCCATTATCGAGCGCAATGGAGCACCGATTGACGATGCGGCGCTCGATCAGTTGGGGCGCAGCACGCAGAAGTCGATTGATGCCTTGAAGGCGCAGATCTTTGCGCTCGCGGGCGAGGAGTTCAACATCGACTCGCCCAAGCAGCTGGGCCATATCCTCTTTGAGGTGCTCGAGCTGCCCCATGGCAAGAAGAACCAGCGTGGCTATTCGACAGACGCCAAGGTGCTGGGCAAGCTGGCGGAGGTGCACGAGTTGCCAGCGCTGGTGCTGCAGTACCGCGAGTTGGCTAAGATAAAGTCGACTTATATCGATGCATTGCCGCAGATCGCAGCGCACTATGGAGATGGGCGCGTGCACACTTCGTTCAACGAGACGGTGACCACCACCGGGCGCCTGTCGTCTTCCGACCCGAATCTGCAGAACATTCCCGTGCGAACCGATTTCGGGCGTCAGATTCGCGCATGCTTCGGACCGCTCGATGCCGAGTCGGTGTTCCTTTCGGCCGATTACTCGCAGATCGAGCTGCGGCTTTTGGCGCACCTTTCGGGCGACGAGCACCTGATAGCGGCCTTCAACTCGGGTGCCGACTTCCATGCGAGCACTGCGGCGCGCGTGTTCGGCGCAGCGATCGAGGACGTGACGCCCGCCATGCGCGCGCGTGCGAAGGCCGTGAACTTCGGCATCGTGTACGGCCAGCAGGCCTTCGGCCTCTCCCAAACGCTGGAGATTCCGGTGAGCGAGGCAAAGGAGATGATTGACCGCTACTTCGAGGCTTACCCCGGCGTGCGGGCTTATCTGGATGAAACGGTCGAGCAGGCAAAGAAGACGGGCTATGCGCTCACCATGTTCGGGCGGCGTCGCTACATCCCCGAGTTGCGCGCAGCCAATGCGGTGCAGCGCGGATTCGGCGAGCGCACGGCCATGAACCATCCCATGCAGGGAAGCGCGGCCGACATCATCAAGCTTGCCATGAACGAGGTGGTGCGGCGCATCGTGGACGAGGGCTATCGGTCGCGCCTGTTGCTGCAAGTGCACGACGAGCTGGACTTCTCGGTGCCGAAGACTGAGCTCGATGCGGTGAGTGCTTTGGTGAAGGAGGTCATGGAAGGAGTGGTGGAGCTGCGCGTGCCCCTGATCGCCGATGTGTCGTGGGGTGCCACCTGGGCCGAAGCGCACTAGCGCAGGTAGCAATCAGAGCCGAGCTAACAGCAGCGTTCTCAGCCTTGGCTTCGATGTTCGGAATCCGCGGCGGGTTATACCACGGATTTCTCCGTCTGCAGAATCGGCTTCGAACGCTGCCGTCAGTTCGACTCTAATCGTCATTCGCGCTAGTGCGAATTGTGGAATCCGCGGTGGTCAGCGATTTCTCGTTGACGCTCGTCACCTGCACTGCTATCGTGTTTCTTTGCGTCTCTGGACGCCAAACGCACAGATGGCACGTCTCACCCTTACGTGTCGTCGTGCAGAAGATGTGTTCCGAACCGAGGAGAACAACATGTATGCAGTAGTGAAAACGGGTGGCAAGCAGTACAAGGTGGCACCGGGCGATGTTATCGCGGTCGAGAAGCTTGCTGGAGAGGTCGGCGACACCGTCGAGCTCGAGGCAATCTGCGTGGTCGACGGCGACAAAGTCGAGGCCGATCCTGCGAAGGCTGCTTCCACGAAGGTAACCGCTTCGATCCTTGACCAGTTCAAGGACAAGAAGCAACTCGTCTTCAAGTTCAAGAAGCGCAAGGGCTACAAGAAGCTGCAAGGCCATCGCCAGCAGCTCACGCGTCTGCGCATCACGGCTGTGGGCAAGGACAAGTACAAGAAGAAGGGCGCTGCCGCCGCAAAGTCCACCAAGGCCAAGAAGGTCGACGAGGCCAAGGCCGAGAAGGTGGAGGCCGCTGAGGCCCCCGCGACGCAAGCCGCTTCCGAGGAATAGCAAAGGGAGGGATTCGATATGGCACACAAGAAAGGCCTGGGTTCGTCCCGCAACGGCCGCGACTCCCACGCGCAGCGACTCGGCGTGAAGAAGTTCGCTGGCGAGTACGTGAAGGCTGGCAACATCATCGTGCGTCAGCGCGGAACCAAGTTCCATCCCGGTCAGAACGTTGGCCGTGGCAAGGATGACACGCTGTTCGCGAAATGCGATGGGCATCTGGTGTTCACGCGCGGCGAGAAGCGCAAGGTGCACGTAAGGCCCTTGGGCGAGGAATAGAGCTTGCTGAAAAGCTGGATTTCTTGGAAACGCTGCGCTTGCGAGCGCGGCGTTTTCTTGTTCGGGGCAGATATCTGCTAAGGTGGAGTGCATGTTCGTAGACAAGGTGAACATACATGTGAAGGGCGGCGACGGCGGCGCAGGATGCATGTCGTTTCGACGCGAGGCACATGTGCCCAAAGGCGGCCCGGATGGAGGCGACGGCGGCAACGGGGGAAACGTGGTGATCCGTGCCGATGCGGGCGAGTCGTCGCTTATCGCCTACCGTTTCAAGCATCACTTCAAGGCTGAGCGCGGCACCCATGGCAAGGGAAGCCGCATGCATGGTGCGCGTGGGGAAGATCTAGTGCTGAAGGTGCCTGTGGGCACTGTTGTGCGCACCTATGACGAGGAGACGAAGGAGCCCGGCGAGCTTCTGGCCGACCTCACGCACGACGGCGAGCAAGTCATCGTGATGCCAGGCGGCCGCGGCGGACGGGGGAACATCCATTTCGTAACCTCCACCAGGCGCGCACCCGCCTTCGCCGAGCTGGGCGAACCGGCGGGCGAGGGATGGATCCAGCTGGAGATGAAGCTCATGGCCGATGCGGCTTTAGTGGGCATGCCCTCGGCAGGGAAGTCGTCGCTCATCTCGAAGATCAGCGCCGTTCGCCCGAAGATCGCCGACTACCCGTTCACCACGCTCGTGCCGAACCTGGGCGTGGCGGTGGCAAACGACAACAGCTTCGTGGTGGCCGATGTGCCGGGTCTCATCGAAGGGGCCCACGAGGGGCGCGGGCTCGGATTCGAGTTCTTGCGCCATATCGAGCGCACGGCGCTCATCGTGCACATCGTGGACCTTACGGGCGACTGGGAAGGCCGCGACCCTCTGCAGGATTACGACACCATCAACCGCGAGTTGGCGTTGTATGCCGACGAGCTGGCAAACCGTCCGCGCATCGTGGTAGCGAACAAGATCGACGTGCCTGGCACCGAAGAGGTGTGCGCGAAGCTGGCCGAGCGCGTGCGGCAGGATTCGATCGCTGCTGCTGGCGGTGACGAGTTCGCCGAAAGCCCCATCGATCCCAAGCTGTATCGCATCAGTGCGCTGACCGGCGAGGGCGTGGAATCGCTGAAGAACGCCATCGGCACGAAGGTGCACGAGCTGCGCGAAGCGGCCCGCGCGGAAGCCGAGAACCAGCAGCAATACGACCAGGTGTGGGAGTTCCAGCGGTTGGCACGCGACGAAGCCTTCGAGGTAGTGCGCCTTTCCGAAGACGTGTATCGCGTGCAAGGCCCGCGTGTGGAGCGCTTAGTGGTTCAAACCGACTGGGAGAACGAGGAGGCCATTTCGTACATGCAGCATCGCATGAAGCGCATGGGCGTGGACAAGGCGCTCGAGGAAGCTGGCGCGCGCGATGGCGACGAAGTGCGCATCTTGGGATACGCATTCAACTACGAATCGGCGCGCATGCACGAGGACCTGTTCGCCGAGCTGGACGATTAGGCAATCTCATGGCAACCAAGGAACAGCAAGCAAAGCGTCTGGTGATCAAGATCGGCTCGAGCACCTTGACCGATGCACGGGGAGGAATCGACGAGAGCTACTTGGCGCAGCTTGCCCAGCAGGTTGCCGCAGTGCGCAGGGCAGGCTGGGAAGTGGTGGTGGTTTCATCGGGGGCCATCGCCTGCGGGTTGGAGAGCTTGGGCCTTGAGGGCCCGCGCCCGACCGACTTGCCTACGCTTCAAGCTGCGGCCTCGGTTGGGCAGGGGCTTTTTGTCTCGGCCTATGGCCGGGCATTTCAGCGTGAAGGATTGCTCACGTCGCTTGTGCTGCTCACGCGACGCGACACGGCCGACCGACAAGCTTACCTGCATGCGCGCGACACCATGGAGCGGTTGCTGCAGCTGGGCGTGGTGCCGGTGGTGAACGAGAACGACACGGTTTCGGTGGAGCAGATCAAGTTCGGCGACAACGACACCCTGGCCGCTTTGGTGGCCTGTTTGATCTCGGCCGATTTGGCCATCATCTTCTCGGACGTGGAGGGCCTGTTCAGCGCAAATCCCGTGGTGGATTCGAATGCGCAGCTCATCAAGCGAGTGGAGCGCATTGACGAGCATGTCTTGTCGATAGCGGGCGATGCGGGCACCACCATGGGTTCGGGCGGCATGATGACGAAAGTGCGAGCCGCGCGAGTGTTGGGCATTGCGGGTATTCCGCTGGTGGTGTGCTCGGGCGCAGACCCCAGCGTGCTCTCGCGCATCGTGGAAGGCGATGAAGTTGGCACGTTGTTCGAAGCTGCGCATCCTCTTCACGAGATAACCCCGCGCAAACTATGGATTGCCTTGGGCGATGCCGCGCGCGGGCGCATTGCGGTAGATGCGGGTGCAGTGCGAGCGCTTCGCTCTGAGGGAAGGTCGCTTCTCATGGTGGGGGCGAAGGCGATTGAAGGCAGCTTCGATGAGGGCGACATCGTGGATATCTGCGACGAGGCAGGGCATTTGTTCGCGCGGGGGCGCACCAGTGCGTCGAGCGACGTGGCGGAGCTTGCTCTGGGGCGCACGCACGACGAGCTCGAGCGCAACAAGCTGTTAGCGCCACTTGCCACGCGGCCGCTTATCCATCGCGATGAACTGGTGATATTCGACTGATTAAGACGAGGGGGGCGCACGATGGGCGAAGCGCACGAAAGGGCATTGGCAGCACAGGCGGCAGCACCGCAGTTGGCGCTCGCTTCGTGCGAAGCGCGCAACGGAGCCCTGCAGGCGATGGCGACAGCGTTGCGCCAAAACGCGACAGCCATTCTGGAGGCGAATGCGCAGGATGTCAGGGTGGCGCGCGAAGGGGGCGCACCGGAGCCCATCATCGATCGGCTGATGCTGGACGGCGAGCGCGTCGATGACATGGCTGCTGGCCTTGAGAGTCTGATGGAGCTACCCGATCCGCTTGGGCGCGTGCTGGAGCAGCGTGAGCTCTACAACGGCCTCGAGCTTACGCGCGTCAGCGTGCCACTGGGCGTGGTGGCGGTGATCTACGAGGCACGGCCCAACGTGACAGCCGATGCAGCAGGAATCTGCCTGAAGTCGGGCAACGCCGTGGTGCTGCGAGGCGGGTCGATGGCGGCGCGCTCTGATGCTGCCATTGCGCGCATCCTATCCGATGCCGCTCAACAAGCAGGATTGCCCGCAGGCTGCATCCAATCGATCGAGTCGACTGATCGCACGCAGGCTGACGAGCTGATGTCGCTTCATGGCATCGTGGATGTTCTTATCCCGCGCGGAGGAGCTGGGCTTATCAGGCGCTGCGTGGAATGCTCGAAGGTGCCAGTGATAGAGACGGGCACGGGCAATTGCCATGTGTACGTGCATCGCTCTGCTGACTTGGATATGGCGCACGACATCGTGCTGAATGCGAAATGCCGTCGCTTCGGCGTATGCAATGCGGCTGAGACGTTGCTGGTGGACGAGGCGATAGCCGACGAGTTCCTTCCCGGCATGCTGCGGGCTTTGGCGGCGCAGGGCGTTGTTCTGCATGCTGACGAGCGCGTGGGAGCGATCGCGGCGTTGGCGGGGGTCGATGCCATGCCCGCTACTGAACATGATTGGGAAACCGAGTACCTTGCGCCCGAGATGGCCGTTCATGTGGTGCAAGGCGAGGCCGAAACCATCGATCATATCAACCATTACGGTACGCGCCATTCGGAAGCCATCGTGGCAAGCGATCCGGCTGCAATCGAGGCGTTCTGCAATCAGGTGGATGCAGCGGTGGCATACGTGAATGCGTCCACGGCCTTTACCGATGGGGGTCAGTTCGGCCTAGGGGCCGAGATCGGCATCTCCACGCAGAAGCTGCATGTTCGCGGGCCCTTCGCTCTCGAGGCGCTCACATCGTATAAGTACATCGTTTGTGGCAATGGCCAGGTGCGCGCCTGATGGAAAAGTCGCAGCCCGATATCGCAGGGCGTCTGAACCTGCTGGGCGCAGCTGATGCGCCTGCGCGCTTGGGCATTCTGGGAGGAACGTTCGATCCCATCCATCTCGGGCATCTGCGCATAGCCGAGGAGGTGCGCCAGGAACTTGCGCTTGACGGCGTGCTGTTCATCCCGGCTGGCGTGCCCGTTTTCAAGAAGGGTCAGCAAGTCACGCCTGCATCTGCGCGCTTGCGGCAAGTGGTGCGCGCAACTGCGAGCAACCCTCATTTCGGGGTATGCGACTGGGAGGTTCGTTGCGAGGGCGATACCTATACCGTGGACACGCTGCATGCTCTGCGCGAGGCTTATCCCTCTGACGTGCAGCTCTTCTTCATCGTGGGTGCCGATGCTGCCCCCACGCTTCCCTTGTGGCGCGATGTTGGCGAGCTTGCGCGCCTTGCCACCTTTGCCATTGCCGGCGGACGACCTGGTGCGCCCGATAGACAGCAGGTAGAGCGCGATTTAGCGGCGGTGCCCGGTTTATCGTTCGAGTACGTGGAGGTGAGCGCGCTTGACATCTCGTCGCGTGAAGTGCGCGCGCTTGCGCAAGAAGGCAAGTCCATTCGCTATCTGGTGCCGGAGGACATACGCGCAGAGTTGATGCAGCAGTGGGCACGCCCTTCGAGCGAAGCGGAACATGAGCCTTCGAGCTGCGATGACGATCCCTATTCCGACGAGTTCATGGAACAACGCCGCGTTGAGTTGCGCAAACGCGTGAGCGAGAAGCGCTTCGAGCATTGCGAAGGCGTGTCGGATGCAGCAGTGATGCTGGCACGTCGCTATGGGGTGGACCAGGATGCTGCACGCCTTGCAGGGCTCTTGCACGATTGGGACAAAGGCTACGACGACGAGGGCATTCGTGCGCGCGTGATCGATCTGGGCATGGAAGACGAGCTTGACCCTCAGGTTATGGCGCAGCTTCCTGGCACGCTTCACGGCTTCACGGCTGCTCGGGCGCTTTCGCGCGAGTTTCCGCAAATTCCGCAAGAGGTCATTCGGGCCATCGAGCGCCACACGGTGGGTGCCGAGGTCATGGAGCCGCTGGACATGGTGCTCTACATTGCCGATGCCATCGAGCCATCGCGGCAATTCGGGCGCATCGACGAGTTGCGCGCACTTGTTGGCGAGGTGTCGTTGGAGGAGCTCTTCTTCGAAACGTATCGATATTGGACCAGCTTGCTATTGGAGCGTAATCGTTCCTTGTATCCTGGTACCATACGCATTTGGAATTCATATGCCTCGCGTTTGCATCCAAAGAGGGGAAAGCAGGGAACATGACACAGCAACCGAAGAAGGAGCCGAAGGGAACTCCGCGCGAATGGGCCATCATTGCAGCCCGAGCAGCTGATGAGAAGAAGGCGACCGACATCGTGGTGCAAGAAGTGGGCCAGCTCATCGGCGAGACGGAGTATTTCGTCATCGTGACTGCTGCCAACAATCGCCAGGTGGATGCAATCATCGAGGCCATCGAAGAGGCCTTGCGCACCCAAGCTCATGTTAAGCCGTCGCATCGCGAGGAAACGCGCGATGGGTCGTGGGAGCTCTTGGACTACGGCAGCCTGGTGGTGCATGTGTTCCAACCCGAGACGCGCGAGTACTACCGGCTGGAGACGCTCTGGAACGATGCGCCGCTGATGGATCTTGCCGCAGAGGCGGGCATTGCCGATGCGGTGTATTCCGATCGCATCGCCAAGCTCTTCGAGAAGGTGGAAGAAGAGCGCGCCCAATCCTAATCCTTCTTGGCATTGCTCGGTAGCCCTGGTTCTGGGCGAGGTTAACGAGCGATGCTTAATCAAGCGTGTTTTGGCCTTAATGCGCACAGCATTTCCGGAAACCTAAAGCGCAGGCGCTTGCGCCGTTGCGCTTTGGCTTGAGGATTTGCGGTGCGCATTAAGGCCAAAACACGCAAAAACGAGCCAATTATGCGGCATATCATAGGCATTTTTCTTTTGCGGGCAAGTTTTCTTGCAGCAACGTGCGAAGGTGCCTATACTCCTTGCATTCCGATTAAAACATGAGCGTTGAAGAAAGGCTCATGTTATGTCTTCCAGTTACATCGCTCGTGCTGCATGCCATGGTCAAAGACCGAACCTCTATCAGGCAGATTCCGGATTCCAGCGATCGCATCTCATATCGCGCCTCTTGAAGGAACGAGGGGTGGCGCGCTTCGTTGTGGCACCACCTGGATACGGCAAGAGCCTGCTTGCCGTGGATTACGCCGAAACGGTATTCGGGTGGCAGCATACCTTCTGGTTCAACGCGCAAAGCCCCTGCTTCATTCGCGATATCGACGCGGACGTGCTTGCGAGCGCCTGCCTGGAATTCGATGCCGAGGCTGCCCTTGCCGTTTTCGATGACGTGCCCTGGCTGGACGGCTCGCGCATGGATGCCTTCTCTGCACAGGTCGATAAGCTGCTGCGAGCCGGTTGTGAGGTGATCGTGAACATGGTGCCCTCGTGCAAGCTGGCAGGTTCGCTGCAGAAGGACCGTCTTCAGCTTGACGGATACGACCTGCTTCTTTCCGATGAGGAAATGGGGAATGGGACGGTTGCGGACACCTTCGATGATCCGCGAATGGACAGCTACCCCGTTCATCGGCGCATCGCCGCGCTTGCATGGAGCGCGCAAGGCGACGGTGGGGCAGCGGACCTCTTCAAGAAGCATCTTCTTGCCGAGGAACTGCCTTCCGACGTGCTAGGCGTGGTTGCGACCATGCTGGTGTTGCAAAGCGCATCGCTGGAGGTAGTGCGCAGCATCGTGGCTATAGACGATGACATGTTGGTAGAGCTTCATGCATCTTATCCGCATTTGGGCATAAGCGATGACCTAAGCTCGTTTCGCTGCGTGCCCATTCCCGTAGACGAGCTCTTCGCGCTTTCCCGCGGGGTGGTAAACGACATTGCCGCCAACGCGATGGATGCGAGTCGCGACGCATTGCTCCGTGCTTGGGCCGACCAGCTGATCTACTTGGGAAATGCCGAGCGAGCTTGCGAGCTCATGGCATGCTTGGGCATGCGCCCTGCCAATGCGGAGTGGTGCGTGGAATGCAGGCGAGACCTTGTGGCGCAGGCGCCTTTCTTCGCCATGCTTCCCCTCTTGAAGGACGCTGGTCGCGCCACAACAATGCTCAGAACACAGATGGGCATACTGAAAGCGCTCAGCTATCAGGTTTTGGGCGAAGGCGAAGGTGCGCTGAGGGTTGCTCGGCGCATTGCGTTCGAAGCTTCGGTTTCTAGCGAGCAGCGGGCTTGGGCGGCGATGATCGTATGCAAGTTGGGCGCGGCCGATGAGGCACGCACGGCAATGAACTGCTTGCAGCAACTTGACGTGCAGGCTTTGGAGCTAACGGGCGAATCTCCCGATTGGCAATTGCTCGTGCGCATGCGGTGCGCGTGCGATGACGGGCTGTTCGCGGCGGTGGAAGCTTGGGAGACGCTTGCCGAGATAGGTGCGAGCCGCGACGTGTTGTGCACGGGAGCGGCTTGGACCTTCGCCTTGTATCGCAATGCGCAAGATGGTGGCGCGCACGCAAGCGGCATAGAAGGGGCTTTGGCCGGCATCGAAGGCTACGTGAGGTCCATCTTGGCCGAATGCGACGGTCACCTCGACTTCTTCGCGGCAAGTGCGGGCCTTGCTTTGGAAAGCGCCCATGGGCGCGGGTTGGCCTACGTCAATGGACCTCTGGAGGCTCCGATTCTGCTTCAGCTGCGGCAAGTGGAGATGCGCTTGTTGTCGCAACGAGGCCAGTTCAATCGCAAGCTTCGCGAGAATCGCGAGCAGCAAGGCGAATGGGCACGCATGCAGACTGATACGATATCTGGCGTGGAGAGCGCGATGAAGCTGCAAGTGGAGCAGCGGGTTCCCAAGCTCACGCTGCGGCTGTTCGGCAGCTTCGAAGCTCTGCTAGGAGACGAGTCCATCGACGAGAGGTTGAACCGCCGTCGCAATGCGCGCACCTTGCTTGCCATGCTGGCTGTGAACGACCATAAGGAGGTGCCGCGCGACGTGCTTGCTCGCGTGCTTTGGCCCGACAGCGATATCGGCACCGCGCGCAAGAACTTCTACACCGTGTGGGGCTATCTGCGCCAGGTGCTGATGCTTCCCGATGGCAGCTGCCCTTACCTCATCCGACGCCAATACGGTTGCAGCCTTGAGAAGCGTCATGTGAGAAGCGATGTCGTGCGCCTCGGCGAGCTGTGCCGCGAGCTTCTGTTCGGGCCAGCCGACCGCGGCAATTGGCTCATGCTCTATACCGAGATAAACCGCGATTTCGCAGGAGACCTGCTGCCGGGCGAAACCACCAACGCGCTCATCGTGGATGCGCGTGACAAGCTGAGAAGCCACCTGGTGGATGCGCTCGTATCGGCTTCTGGCAATGTGATGGAAACCGGGCAGCCCCAATGGGGCGTGTACTTCGCGCGCGAGGCTATCGAGCACGATGATACGCGCGAAGATGCCTACGTTGCCCTCATGCGCGCGCAAATCGCCAGCTCTCAGCGCACATCGGCCATGATGACCTATCTGCGTTGCCAGAAGGTGCTCGCAGATCAGCTGGGCATCGATCCCTCGCCCGAAACCGAAGCCATCTACGAAGAGCTGCTCTCGGGGCGCATCGAGGAAGCAGCCTATGTGAACGCTTAGGTGTCGAATGGTTGAAAATTGCGTGCTCATCTCGCCAAAGGCACTTCTAAGGCGTTGGGCTGCTGCCTGGGTATGATAGAGTTTATCCGAGCAAACAACGCGCCTTTGCAGACCGAATAGGATGGCAGGATACATGGCAGGTTTCTTTTCGAAGCTCTTATCGGCAGGCGAGAGCAGGCAGGTAAAGGGCTATGAGCGCATCGTGGCCACGATCAATGGCTTGGAACCCGAGATGCAGGCGAAAAGCGACGAGGAGCTCGCGCGTCTAACCGTGGAGTTTCGCGAACGCTTGGAGCGAGGCGAGAAGCTCGATGACGTGCTTCCCGAGGCTTTCGCTGCCGTGCGCGAGGCCAGCGTGCGCACGTTGGGCATGCGCCATTTCGATGTGCAGCTGATCGGGGGCATGGCGCTCAACGACGGGCACATCGCCGAGATGAAGACCGGCGAGGGCAAGACGCTCGTGTCCACGTTGGCGGGCTATTTGAACGCGCTTCCCGGCCACAACGTGCACATCGTTACCGTGAACGATTACCTGGCGCGACGCGACAGCGAATGGATGGGCAACATCTACCGCTTTATGGGCATGAATGTGGGCCTTATCCAAAATGGCATGCCTCCCCAGATGAAGAAGCCGGCCTACGAGGCCGATGTGACCTACGGCACGAATTCGGAGTTCGGCTTCGACTACCTGCGCGACAACATGGTGACCCAGGCGAATGCGCGCGTGCAGCGCGGACACCATTTCGCCATCGTGGACGAGGTCGACTCCATTCTCATCGATGAAGCGCGTACTCCGCTCATCATATCGGGTGCGGGAAGCGCTGCGGCCGATACTTACAACAAGTTCGCCCGTGCAGTCCGTGGCCTCGAGCGCGACGTGGACTACCAGATGGACGAGGGCAAGCGCACCATAACCGCCACTGAAGAGGGTTTGGAGCGCATCGAGCACGCCCTCGGTGTCGACGACATCTATGCCGATACCAGCGGCCGCTTGGCCAACCACTTGCAACAGGCCCTGAAGGCCGAATACCTGTTCCACCGCGATGTGGATTACGTGGTGACGAATGGCGAGGTGAAGATCGTCGACGAGTTCACCGGCCGCATCATGGAAGGACGCCGCTGGTCGGAGGGCTTGCATCAGGCTGTCGAGGCCAAAGAGCATGTGAAGGTGAAGGAAGAGAACCAAACGCTTGCCACCATCACGCTGCAGAACTACTTCCGCTTGTACGAGAAGCTCTCGGGCATGACGGGCACCGCCATGACCGAGGACTCCGAATTCCGCGACATCTACAAGCTGGGCGTTACGGCCATTCCTCCCAATAGGCCGGTTATCCGCCTCGACGAGAACGACTTGATCTATCGCACTATCGATGCCAAGTTCAACGCCGTGGCCGACCAGATCGTGGAATGCCACGAGGCGGGGCAGCCGTGCCTCGTAGGCACCGTGTCGATCGAGAGCTCCGAGCGCTTGAGCCGGCTACTGGACAAGCGTGGCATCAAGCACGAGACGCTGAACGCCAAGAACCACGAGCGCGAAGCGAGCATCGTCGCGCAGGCGGGACGCGTGGGAGCAGTGACCATTGCTACGAACATGGCAGGCCGTGGCACCGACATCTTGCTGGGCGGCAACCCCGAGATGCTTGCCGAGGAGATGCTGCGCAACCAAGGCTTCGATCCGCAAGCCGACCCCGAGAAGCTCGAGTTGGTGCGCGAGTCGGCCGAGCAGGGCTTGGAGTCCGAGGATCCGCGTGTGCGCGCCAAGGCCAAAGAGCTGATGGAAAGGCTCGACGAAGCGCTGCCGGCTCCCACGGTCGAGGCCGTCGAGAAGGCCGAAGCGGAAGCCCTGAAGATCACCGAGGCCGAACGCGAGGTCGTGCGCAAGGCAGGTGGCCTGATGGTGATAGGCACCGAGCGGCACGAATCGCGCCGTATCGATAACCAGCTGCGCGGCCGTTCCGGGCGTCAGGGCGATCCCGGCGAAACCCAGTTCTACCTTTCGTTGGAAGACGACCTCATGCGCCGGTTCGGCGGCGATCGCATGGATTCCATCGGGCGCATGATGGAGCGCACCAAGATGCCCGACGACATGCCCATCCAGGCAAGCATGGTGTCGAAGGCCATAGAGAGCGCGCAGCGTTCGGTCGAGTCGATGCACTTCGCAGCTCGCAAGAACGTGCTGGAATACGACGATGTGATGAACTTGCAGCGCAAGGCCATCTACGACGAGCGCAATGCCATCTTGGACGGCAAGGACATGACCGATCGCATTCCCGGCATCATCGAGGATTGCGCGCGCTCGGCCATATCCGAGTACCTGCCTGCGAAGAGCGCAGCCGAGGATTGGGATGTTGCCGGCCTTGAGGCTTGGGTGACCAGCATGACTGGCCGAACCGACTTCGTGGTGGACGAGATAGACCACGACGAGGAACCCGAAGTGGTGTACGAAGCGCTCGAGCAATATCTCTCGGATGCCTACGAGCAGAAGGTGGAGGCGATTGGCGAGCCTATCCTCAGGTCGCTCGAGACCGCCATCTTCTTGCGCATCATGGACTCGCGTTGGATGGCGCACCTGCAAGACATGGACTATCTGCGCACGGGCATCGGCTTGCGCGCCTATGGCCAGCGCGACCCTCTGACCGAGTATCGCGAAGAAGCCTATCAGGCGTTCTCGTCGATGACCTCCTCGATGTACGAGGACTACTTGCGCACGCTGTTGCGCTTGCAGATTGCAGCGACGCCACCCGAGCAGCCCGAGGAAACCGACCAGAGCGCCGATCCGCTTGCGGGCAAGCACGTGTCGTATTCGAACCCTGAGCAGGCTTTGGATGCGCCCGAGCGCTCGGCGGCTCCTGCACCACGCCCGCGCGAAGGGTCTATGCCTCCCGCTTCGCCGCAACCCTCTTCGAAAGCCAAGACCTTCGTCAAGGACAAGGACGACCCCTATGCCAACGTGGGCCGCAACGATCCGTGTCCCTGTGGCAGCGGCAAGAAGTTCAAGAAGTGCCACGGAATGTATCAGGACTAATGCCCATGCAAGTTGATGCGCGAACCATAGAGCAATTGGATGCACGCGTGCAAGATGCGCGCTCGTATCTGCACGTGGACGAGCGAACGCTAGAGCTTGCCGACCTTGATGCCCAGATTGCAAGCCCTGGGTTCTGGGACAACGCAGCGCATGCGCAGGAGGTCTCGAAGCGTGCTGGCAACGTGCGCGACACGCTGCGAGCCTACGACGATGCTGCTCGGATGCTCGACGAGGTGCGCACGGCCTTCGAGCTCGCTGCCGAAGACGAGGCTTTCATCGACGAGGCGCAGCAGCTAAGCGAGGGCTTGTCGAAGACGCTTGACGAGTTGGAAGTAGAATCGTGGTTCTCGGGTCGCTTCGACGATGGCGATGCCATCCTAACCGTGAACCCTGGCCAGGGTGGCCTAGAGGCGAACGACTGGGCCGACATGCTGTACAAGATGTACGTGCACTATGCCGAGGACAAGGGCTGGAAGGTGCAGGTGCTCGATGTGACCTATGCCGAGGGCATCGGCATCGACCGCGCCACCATCCAGGTGGAGGGGCGCAATGCCTACGGCATGCTGACCAGCGAGATTGGCGTGCACCGGTTGGTGCGCATCTCGCCTACCGACGACAAGAAGCGTCGCCATACCACCTTCGCCAGCGTGGAGCTGTTGCCCGTGCTGCCCGAAGACATCGAAGTGGACCTTGACCCGAATGATGTGCGCGTGGACGTGTATCGCTCGAGCGGCCCGGGTGGCCAGTGCGTGAACACCACCGATTCCGCCGTGCGCCTGACCCATGTTCCCACGGGCATCGTGGTGACATGCCAGAACCAGAAGTCGCAGATCCAGAACAAGGAAGCGGCGTTTCGGGTGCTGAAGTCGAAGCTCTACGAATTGGAAGAGCAAAAGCGCCAAGCCGAGATAGACCAGTTGCGCGGCGAGCGCATGGACAACTCATTCGGCAGCCAGATTCGCAATTACGTGCTGTACCCTTACCAGCTGGTGAAGGACTTGCGCAGCGGCGTGGAAACAGGCGATGTGGACGGCGTGCTGGAAGGTCATCTGGACGATTTCGTGTTGGGGTACCATAAGTGGAAGGCGTCGCAATAGGCGCGTGCAAGTTGGAGATGCTGAGGGGAAAGGGCAGGGATGAAAGCCGATAACCTGGAGGGGCTCGAAAAGCAAGCAAACGACCTGCGCATCGACATAGTTCGCATGATAGCGAAGGCGGGTAGCGGTCACCCAGGCGGTTCGCTTTCGAGCGCCGATATCCTCACTGCGCTCTATTTCGGCGGCATATTGGACTACGATTCGACCAAGCCCGATTCGCCTAACCGCGACCGCTTCATCCTTGCCAAGGGCCATGCGGCTCCGGCGCTCTATGCCGTGCTTGCCCACGCGGGCTTCTTCCCGCGCGAGGAGCTTGCCACCTTGCGCGCGTTCGGCTCGCGCTTGCAGGGGCATCCCGATTCGAACTTGCTGCCAGGCGTGGAAGTGTCCACCGGCTCTCTTGGTCAGGGGCTTTCCATTGCATGTGGCATTGCCTGCGGCTTGCGCTTGGATGGAAGCGATGCCAAGGCATTCGCTCTTCTGGGCGATGGCGAGTGCCAGGAGGGCCAGGTGTGGGAGGCGGCCATGTTCGCGGCCCACAACAAGTTGGATAACCTGGTGGGCATCGTAGACCGCAACTGCCTGCAGATAGACGGCAACACGGCGGACGTATGCGACCCAGGAGACTTGGCGCAGAAGTTCGCGGCATTCGGCTGGAGCACCTACGAGGTGGATGGCCACGACATAGATGCCCTGATTGACGTGCTGGGGCGCGCGAAGGCCGAGGCATGCGGCAAACCCAAGGTGGTTATCGCGCATACCGTGAAGGGCAAAGGCGTGTCGTTCATGGAAGACCAAGCGGGCTGGCATGGCAAGGCACCGAATGCCGAGGAGCTTGCACGAGCGCTTGCCGATTTGCATGCGCCTGCAGCCGAGGCGTTCTGGGATGCCAAGGCGGCGCTCGACCCCGATGCCTTGTTCGCGGCAAGCGCAGATGACGGAGCGCGGGAAGCGGCGGATGCGAGCATGCCTGCGCTGCTCGATCCCGCAAGCGAGGCAGCTCAGGCCAAGAAGGCGACGCGCGCAGCCTATGGCAGCACGCTTGCGAAGCTTGCGTCCGAGGGCATGCCCATCGTGGCTGTGGATGCCGACTTGACTGGCTCCACCACGTTGAAGGCGTTCGCGGCGGCCGACTCCGATTATGCGAATCGCCTGTTCAATGCGGGTATTGCCGAGCAGAACATGACCGATGTGGCAGCGGGTCTCTCGCTGACGGGCAAAGTGGCCTTCACTGGCTCGTTCGCTGTTTTCGGTACAGGCCGCGCCTACGATCAGATTCGCAACACCGTGTGCTACAGCAACCTGAACGTGAAGATCGCTCCCACGCATGCGGGCATATCGGTGGGCCCCGATGGCGGCAGTCATCAGATGATCGAGGATATCTCGCTGATGCGCGGGTTGCCTCATATGCGCGTGCTGGTTCCGGCCGATTACCCGTCGGCCAGCGCGGCTATCCAGCTAGCGGCGAAAACGCCTGGTCCGGTGTACGTGCGCATGGGCCGCGAGTCGGTGCCTTGCATCTATCGCGAAGACGTGCAGCTTCGCTTGGGCGGTTCGTTCGTTCTGCGCGAGGGCAGCGATGCGACCATTGTGGCGTGCGGGCTTGAGGTCGACCAGGCGCTGAAGGCTGCCGATATGCTGGGTGCACGGGGCATTTCAGTGGAGGTGATCGATGCCTACAGCGTGAAGCCGCTGGATGTGGGCACCATTTCTGCCTCGCTTGCGAAGACGGGGTGTGTGGTGACTGCCGAAGAGCATGGCAGCGTGGGTGGCTTGGGTTCGGCTGTCTCCGAACTCGTGTGCCTTGGCGATCCTGTGCCGCAAGAGATGGTTGCCCTGCGTGACACCTTTGGCAAATCGGGTGCGTACGCTGAGCTTTCTGCTTACTTCAAGCTCGATGCAGCGGCGATTGTCGAAGCTGTGGAGAGGGTTTTGACCCGCAAATAGTCTGCTAGAATTGGTGAGTCTCAGTAACGACTATTCGAACGGAGCATTCTGTGACACCAGCCGCTAATCGTGGTGCGCGGTACAGCGAGCGTCCGGTCAGAAACACGAGCGCTCATGGGCGCGTCGCACCTGACTTGTCGGCGGCGCTCCCAGCGCTCGAGGTTGACGATATCCCGGCGCGCGGGAACCCCGTCATCATATTCGATCACGTATCCAAAGTTTACCCTGCTCAGCCTAATAGGCCTGCGCTTGACGATGTGTCGCTGCAGATCTATCCGGGTGAATTCGTGTTCTTGGTGGGCCATTCCGGTTCGGGCAAGTCTACCATGGTGCGTCTCATCACGCGCGAGTTGAAGCCCACTTCGGGGCGAATCATCATTGCCAACGAAGATTTGGGCTCCATGAGGAATTGGCGCGTGCCCTACCTGCGTCGCAACATCGGTTGCGTGTTCCAAGACTTCAAGCTGTTGCCGAACAAGACGGTGTTCGAGAACGTGGCATTCGCCCTTGAGGTTATCGGCAAGAGCCGCAATGTGATTCGCACCCAGGTCCCTGAGGTGCTGCGCTTGGTTGGCTTGCAGGATAAGCTCGATAAGCTGCCCGACCAACTCTCTGGTGGCGAGCAGCAGCGCGTATCCATCGCGCGTGCCATCGTGAACCGGCCGCCGCTTCTGGTGTGCGACGAGCCTACCGGCAACCTGGACCCGCAAACATCGCGCGGCATCATGGACTTGCTCGAGCGCATCAATCGCACGGGCACAACCGTGATGGTGGCAACGCACGACCGCGAGATGGTCGATAACATGCGCCGTCGCGTGATTGCGCTCGATCGCGGCCACTTGATGCGCGACCAGCAGAGGGGGGTGTACGGCTCCGATGTCTAGTTTCGCTTACTTCTTGAAGCAATCGCTGCAGGGGTTCGTGCGCAACCTCTCCACCACGCTGGGCTCCATCATCACCATCTTCCTGTCATTGTTGATCATCGGCGTGTTCATGGTGGGAGCCACCATCATCGGCAACATCGCCCAGTCGATCGAGAACGAGGTATCCATCACCGCGTACGTGAGCGACGATGCCTCCGATTCCGACATCCAGAAGATGGAGACCTACATCGAGGGCATCACAGGCGTATCGTCGGTGAGCTTCACCACCAAGGAAGAGGCGCTCGAGAATTTCCGCGAGATGTCGTCGAACGCCGACATCGTGGACGAGCTGGGCGGCAATCCCTTGCCGGCTTCCATCAACATCGAGCTATCCGACCCGCAGTTGGTAACGCAGGTGGCTTCCGAGATCGAGGAGAGCGACCTGTTCGCGAAGATTGCCGACGAGGAAAACCCGGCTGACTCCCTGAAGTACGGCCAGCGCACCGTGGAGCGCCTGTTCTCGGTCATCAATTACGTGCGCTATATCGGCATCGCGCTCATCGTGCTGCTGGTGTTTATCGCGCTGGTGTTCATCAACAACACCATCCGCCTGGCCATCATGGCGCGCCGCAAGGAGATTGCCATCATGCGCTTGGTGGGTGCGTCGAACGGCTTCATCCGTGGGCCCTTCTTGATGGAAGGCGCGCTGCATGCCATCATCGGTGCGTTGCTGGCCATCCTTGCCATACAGCTCATCCGCATGCTGGCGTTGCCGCAGCTGCAGGGTTCGCTGGCATTTTTGCCCGTCGAGGTTTCCGGCACTACCTATCTGGTCATCTACGGATTGCTGTTGGTAGCCGGCATCATCGTTGGCTTGTTGGGGTCGGCTGTGGCAATGCGCCGCTACCTGAAGGTTTAGCAGTCGAATCGTGTCATGGGAGATCGCCTGAACAACATGCGTGCGGCTGCTCGCTCGCGCAAGATGCGAGCGCATAGCTATCGTTTGATTCGCGTGTTCGGGTTCGTTATCTTGCTAGTGGCTGCGCTGGTGCTCGGTTTCTTCCTACGTGGTCAAACGGCGCTGCTGCAACAGTTGGGCTTCCCCGATTCCATTACAGGAACCAGCCAGGTCAAAGGCGATTCGACAGCTTCCAAGAAGGACGTGTACAACTCGGTATCGGCGCGCATTGGCGAAGTTGAGGATGTGCTGGCAAGCGACAGCCTGGATACCTACAACCTCACCGAGGCTACGGACAAGACGCTCACGGCGCTTTCGCAATCGTCGAACGATCCCTACATGCGCTATTACACGCCCGAGCGCTATAGCGCGTTGCTCAACAATCGCGATGAATCATATGCTGGCATTGGCGTGCTGTTCTCGGAATATGATGGGCAAGCATATGCAGTGGATGTGTTCGACGGCTCGCAAGCCCAGTTGGAGGGCGTGCAATCGGGCGACTTCGTGGTTGGCATCAATGGCGATAACCTGCAAACGTGGTCGCGCTCGGAAGTAGCTGCCATCCTGAGCCAGAACGAGGGCTCGTCAGTGGTCATCAC
This sequence comes from uncultured Eggerthellaceae bacterium, assembly GCA_947565915.1. Lineage (GTDB taxonomy): Bacteria > Actinomycetota > Coriobacteriia > Coriobacteriales > Eggerthellaceae > UBA9715. The sequence continues at coordinate 34,256 of CANOHY010000013.1, forward strand.
GTGGCGCCGCCCTAGCTCGCTCGAGGCGAGCGGCGGCGAGCAGTTCGTCACTACGCTGGTGTCGCAGGTCTACGACGAGGTGAACGTGACCTCCGAATACGACGAGGAGCGGCATGTGGGCTATGTGCGGGTGAAGCAGCTCACGGCCAATTCGGCGCAGTTGGTGCAGAATGCTATCAACGAGCTCTTGGCACAGGGCGCTGGCGCTTTCGTGCTGGATATTCGCAACAATCCTGGTGGGTATCTGAGCCAAGCGGTGACGCTTTCCAGCTTGTTCATGAATGGCGGCACAGTGGTGGAGGTGCGCACTGTGGATGGCCAAAGCGCCAAGAGCGCCACAGGGCAGCCGGCCACGAATTTGCCAGTTATCCTGATAACGAACAAGAACACAGCTGCCGCAGCTGAAGTTATCGCTGCGGCCCTGAAGGATAGTCGTCGCGCGACCCTCGTGGGCGAGCGCACTATGGGCAAGGGCTCGGTGCAGGTCATATCCGAGCTGAGCTTCGGTGGCGCGCTTCGCTACACGGCAGCCTACTATCTCACGCCCGAGGGCCACGATATCGACAATGTGGGCGTTTCGCCCGAGATAGACATTGCGGCATCCGAGGATGGCGACGGCGACAACCAGAAGGATTACGCCATCAGCTTGGCTGGCTCGCTCGCTGTGATCCAGTAGCGCCCATGGCTCGCAAGCGCTCTCATACGCGACACGCTTCGCGCATCAATCCCCGTGGCCGCATCGAGCTGCACAAGGGCGGTTTCGGTTTCGTGCAAACGGCCGAAGGGGAATTCTTCATCCCGCGCAACAAGACCGGCGGTGCTTTTCCCGACGATATCGTGGACGTTGCGCCCATCAAGCGCTATGGAACTGGGCAAAGCTCGCAGAGGGGGCGCGAGGGCAAGAGCATGCGCCGTACCGCGCGCGTTGTGGCGGTGGTAGAGCGGGCAAGCGACGAGATTCTAGGCTACTTTCACCGCGACGACCCGTTCGGCGTTGTGGAGCCGGTGGACGTGCGCATTCGCCACGATGTCTTCGTGCCGCTCGAGCAAGCCGAGGGCGTGGAAGATGGCTCGGTGGTGCGCGTGCGCATGATGACTTATCCCGATCGGCATACGGCCGCATTCGGCAGCATCGTGGGCGTGGTCGGCGATGCGGAAGACGAGCATGTGGCCATCGACCTCATCGTGTCGCAGGCGAAGCTGGAAACGGAGTTCTCGGCTGCATCGCTTGCCCAGGCTGCGGAAGCCACGGTGGACGCCGACGAAGCGCTCGTTGAAGGATATGAGGATGTGCGCGAACGTTGCATCTTCACCATCGATCCCGATGATGCGCGCGATTTCGACGATGCGGTGTCGCTTGACCGGGCCCAGCTGCCCGATGACACGCAGGGTTGGCGGTTGGGCGTGCATATTGCCGATGTGTCGCATTACGTAGAGTGGGGAAGCTCGATTGACCTCGACGCGCGGCGTCGTGCTACCAGCGTATATCTGGCCGACCGCGTGATTCCCATGCTGCCGGAGGAGCTGTCAAACGATATCTGTTCGCTGCGTCCCGGAGAAGACAGGCGCACGATGTCGGTTGACCTGCTGGTGCGCGAGGACGGGGAAGTGGTGGACGCTCGCCCCTATCGTGCGCTCATTCGCTCAGCCAAGCGATTGACATACGGACAGGCGCAGGAGGCTATCGAAGCGCGTCGAGCTGAAAACGTGGAGGCGCTGTTCGATTCGCGTGACCTCGATGAGCGCGTGCAGGCGCGCATCGTGGCGCTTTCGCAGCTGGCGCAGCGTTTCCGGCAACGGCGCCAAAAAGCAGGCGCGCTCGATTTCGATACGGTCGAAGCAAAGGTGCGCTTGGACGGGCGTGGGCATCCGGTGGGCATCGACCTGCGCGAGAAGACCGAGGCAACCGAGCTTATAGAGGAAGCAATGGTGACGGCCAACGAGGCCGTGGCCCGCTACTTGCGCGAGCGTAAGTTTCCGTGCATGTACCGCGTGCACGAGCAGCCAGACCCCAGCACCTTGGAGGGGCTGGCGATAGTGCTCAACGAGTTTCCCTGGTTCAAGGGCGTGGATCGCAATGCCTTCTGCGCTGGTTCGCCACGCGCCTTGCAAGACGCCTTGGCCGCGGCAAGCGAGCGGCCCGAAGACGAGCTGGTAACCACATTGGTGCTTCGCAGCATGCAACGCGCTTTCTATAGCCCGCAATGCGACGGGCACTACGGGCTTGCAAGCGATGCGTATGCCCATTTCACGTCACCTATCCGGCGTTACCCTGACTTAGTGGTGCACCGCATGCTGAAAGCGCAGCTGCTCGGGCGTCCCGAGAAGTTCGACCAAGAGGTTTCCAGCTTGCAGTGGCTTGCCGAGCATTCCTCCGAGATGGAACGCGTGGCCGAGCGCACAGCGCGCGACTCGCAAGAGGTGAAGATCATCGAGCTTATGGAAGAGCACATCGGGGAAGAATTCGAGGGAATCGTAGTAGGCGTTGCGACCTTCGGCATATTCGTGCAATTGCCGAACACGGCTGAGGGGCTGGTGGAGATGGCCGATCTGGGCAACGAGTACTTCAGCTTGGATGCGCTTCGCCATACCTTGACTGGCTCCGACACAGGACGCCAATATCGATTGGGTCAGAAGATGCGCGTGCGCCTTATCGACGCCGACTCTCGCATGCGGCAACTGCGCTTCAAACCATTGCGTTCTCGCAAGAGCCGTAGCCAATAAAAAGTGCCTGCGCATCGTGGACATCCAGGTCGTTCGTATAACGGAGCGAGAGGCTTTAGATGCGTTTGCAGTTCGCTTGAAAAGCGGCCGAGCGGCCTTCGGGCCGTGAGGGAAAGCTTTGAATGCGAAATGCAAATGCAGATGAAGCCTCGCAGCGCCAATATGAACGGCCGCCTGACAAGGCGGCCGGAATAAGAGATGGTGGAGGCGCGGAGGGTCGCTCGCGTCAAGTCTTCGCAAAATATCAAAGATATTTTGCTTCGGGCGCTATCGCGCCACCTTGACGCTCGCCGCAGGCGGTGTGCGCTAAAGCTTACACCGCCAGTCGAACATAGTTCGATTTCCTACCCTGCCGATAGTAATTAAAAGAATACCTGCGCTTGGCGCAGGTATTCTTTTAATTACTATGGTGGAGGCGCGGAGAATCGAACTCCGGTCCATGATAGATCCCTGGTCAGGCTCTACAAGCTTAGTCTTGGTTCAGGTTTGAGAGATGCTCGGCGCCAAGACGGGCGTTGCAACTCCGAGCCGGTTCGATCTTAGCCTTGGCCATACCGACTACGTGCCAAGGAGCATTTCCCTAAGATGACACCGCACCTGGGGCGGGAAAGGAACCAGGGTTGGCGCGCCGACTTATGTTATGCGGCGAGAGCGTACGAACGACGCTCAAAAGAAGTAGTTTTGCCAATTAATTTTGACATTACCCCTGTTTAACGTGGCGAGGAGACCACGACCTGCTCCTCACCTCAGACCTACCATGTCGAAACCAGTCGCCCCCATTAACGCCATTCTGATGGGCTCCTTCAAACTGCGAACGAGCTTTACGTAGCGTCAGTACGCTACAGCTCGTTCTCGTATGAATGAGCTCCATCAGAAAGGCGTTATAACAACTTGAAGGAAATCAAAGCTATAGCTTCAGTAGCTTCTTCAAACTGCGAACGAGCTTTACGTAGCGTCAGTACGCTACAGCTTGCTTTCTGGCTCCACCTTTTCAAAGTGCGCGCTCAATAGCGCTAACCAGCGTAACATGCGTTAGCCACCTTCGAGCGGAAACCTCATTATAGTGAGCGGCAAAGCTTCGTCAACCCAATCGGGGACTGCTTAGCGGCGACGTTTCCCTTTCGGCATCAGGAATCCAAAGCTGTCCATGATGTCGTCGTAGGTTTCCTTGAGCTCTTTGGCCGTTGCGGCTCCTTCGCGGGCTATCTCGTTAAGATCGCTCGTCATCTGCGAAACCTCGTCGCGCGTGATGCCCAAATCCAGTTCGTCGGCCTTAGCCTTAGCCTTCTTGGCTTGCTCGGTTGTTTTCTCGCGTACGCCGTCTAGCGCCTTTTCGGCCTTCTTGCGCGCCTTGTTGCCCTCATGACCGGCGATAGTTGCCATTTTGTACAGGTAGCTGGGATTCTCGGGAGTCTCGTCTTTTGCGCTCTTGGCTTGGGGCTGCGCCTTCGCTTGCTCTTTTGTCTGCGCCGTGCCCTTCGCATCCTTCGAACCGCTTGGCTTCTCGCCTTCGTCGACCACCTCGAACGCCATCTTGGCGAACTCCTCGTAGTAGCATTCGACCTCTTGGCCGTCTTCCTCGATTACGAAGCCTACTTCCACCTCGTCTTCGTCGACTAGGTAGTACAAGATATCGTCGTCGGAGAACTCGAGTTCCACTTCCTCAAATTCGACTTCTTCCGTATCTTCGGTGCCCTGAGTTCCGTCGAGCTTCTCGGCTTCGCTTGCCATGCTCTCCTCCTTGGCCTAACGGTAGCGTTCCTTCATGGCGCGGTCCAAATCGCGTGCCGCATCCTTCTTGGCAATAGCCTCGCGCTTGTCGTAGAGCTTCTTGCCGCGCGCCAGGGCAAGTTCTACCTTCACCAGCGAGTTGTCGGCAAAGTAGATGGACAGGGGCACCAAGGCGAATCCCCGTTCCTTGATCTTCTGCTCCAGAATGCGGATTTCCTTGCGGTGAAGCAGTAGCTTGCGGCGACGGTCAGGATCCACATTCGAGATGCTCCCGTGGCTATAGGGCGCGATATGCAGGTTGTAGAGCCAAACCTCGCCCTTGCGGATGAGTGCGTAACAATCCTTCAGCTGGCAGCCATTCTCGCGCAATGAGCGCACTTCGGTGCCTGTTAGCTGAATGCCTGCCTCGTAGCGCTCGATTATCTCGTAGTCGTGCAGGGCCCGGCGGTTGGTGGCAATGCTCTTTCTCTTTGGCTCTGCCATCACCAATACCCCTTCGATATGCGTCGTTTGCGCTGCTTCTTCTCGGGGCGGAAATCAAGTTCCAGTTGGCCATCGAACGAGCTGTTGTTCTTGCGCATGCGCTCGACCTTCTCGATATTCCACGAGATGGCATCCTTGCCGAACAGCTCGAGCATCTTCATGCGTGCATCGTGGAGGTTGTCCTTCGAGCCCAAACGCGCGTCGCTTTCGAATTCGAAATGCCCGCTCCCACGCACGTCGGCTGCGGCAGGCGAACGATAATGTGCAAGATAAGCGGTCATGGTCAAGTGGTTCCTCACGTCGAATAGGTGCCATGATACCACGGTCGCAAGTTCGATGATGTATGTGCAGTCAGTGGATAATGTTTTAGATTCTCTTAGGAAATGCAGCTTGAGCTTTCGTTTCTTTCCCTGATTGTTACAATGTCCCAATCAGTTGCAACCGCATATTGTAAGGCGAACATGGGCTTATTCGACTATCTCGAGCGTCGCTCGAAAACGCAGAACGAAAACGCAGAAGGAGCTGGCGACAAGCCTGAGAAGCTCGTTCTGTTCGCTGCTGATTACGACGAGATGGTTGGCGACGACGACATAATCGATTCTTCGAGCAGGGATGACGAAGACGACCTGATTCATTCTGCGAAGTCGAGTGCGCCAGATGCGCCTGAGCCACCTGATGCAAGCGATGTTGCTGAATCTGCTGACAACCCTGATGAGCTAGTGCTCTTCGCTGCGAATACCATGACCGTCATCGATGCTGCTGAATCGGAAACAGAAACCGAAGAGGCAGCGAAAGTGGCGGTCGAGCCAAACGAGCAGCCAGTTGAGGAGTCTTCGGATGAGAATGCCGTAGCACCGAAGGCGGCTGAGGCTGCCGAGGCTGTCACTGGTGTCGAGGGCGAGATGTCCGCTGTGGCCCCTGCAACTGCCGAAGGCGCAACGGCTGCTGAAGTCGTTGAGGATGCCGATGAGGTTGAGGCTGCCGCTGCTGTTGAAACGGCTGAAGAGGTCGAGCCCGTAGAGGGCATAGATGTCCTCGTGGCTGCAGATTTCGGAGAAGCTGCCCAGGCGAAAGATGCTGCCGATGCTGCCCAGGCGGTTGAAGCCGTCGGTTCCGAAGAGCTCTCCGACGTCTCTGCTGACGAGGCGAACGAGACCGATAAGCCCAACGAGGCTGACGAAACCAAGCAATCCAAGAAGGACAAGAAGCGCGAGAGGAAGGCAAAGAAGAACGCTGCGAAGCATGGTAAGCATGCAGCGGGAGTGTACAATCCGCCTTCAGTCGCCGATGGCGAGGCCATCGAAGCCGCAAGCGGGTTTGCGGCCATTCCCAGCAAGAAGAAGCATCCGGTGCTCAAGGGCATGGGCATCGCAGCATGTGTCGTGGTGGTGCTTGCGGCCGTGATCTATGGTGCGGGCGTGCTCGTATTCAGCAACCGCATTCTGCCGAACACGTTCATCGGCAACCAAGACATCTCGCTCAAGTCCAATGAAGAGGTCGTGCAATTGTTGGACACCATGACCGCTAACTATTCAGTGGAAGCAAAGTGCGGCTCGTTCAGCTTCCGTACTACCCAGGCCGACCTCGGGCTTTCCGTTGGCATCGAAAACGTGATCTCGAACATCCATGGCAAGTACGACCCGCTCAAGTGGCCTCTCTATGTGTTCGAGCCGGTGCATGACGTATCTGATGCGCTCGACATCCAGTTCGACCCCACAAGCTATGCCGAGGCTTTCACGGCGGCCATCGACTCGTTCAACCAATCTGCAACGGCACCCACGAATGCCTACATCTATTACGACGAGAAGGCCAAGAAGTTCCTGGTACAAGACGAAGTGGGCGGCACCCAGCTCGACCCTGTGCTGTCGCTTGCGGTGCTCACCGAGGGCATTCGCAACTTGCAGCCCGTAGTGCGCTTCACCGAAGACGAGATCATCCAGCCCACCGTGCGTGGCAACGATGAGCGCTTGGTGGAATCGGCTCGACTGGCAACAGGGCTCATCTCGTCGCATATCGCCCTGACCATCGATGGGAAAAACGTGCGCGAGCTGAGCAGTGCCGAGCTTTCGCAAGGCATAGCCATCGACGAGAACTTCCAGGTGACGTTCAACGACGAGCACTTGAACGGGCTTTGCGACGCGATTGCAGAGAGCTTCAACACGATTGGCTCCGAGCGCACCTATACGCGCGCCGATGGCAAGGTGATCACCGTGTCGGGCGGCGATGCAGGCTGGGAAGTGAACACCGACGAGCTGAAGGCAGCATTGCTCGATGCCATCAAGCGCGCCGAAGCTGCTTCCATCGAGGTGCCGTTCTACCAGCGCGGCTCGGCCTATGTGGAGCGCGGCCAGCGCGATTGGGGAAATCGCTACATCGACGTAGACCTCTCCGAGCAGCATGTGCGCTTCTACGACGAGAACGGGAACCTGTTCTGGGAAACCGATTGCATCACGGGAACGCCCGATGGTGCGCACAACACCCCGCAAGGCGTATGGAGCGTGAACGATGAGATGCGAAGCCCCTCGAAGCTGGTAGGCTACGAGAACGGCAAGAAGATCTACGAGACCACCGTGACCTTCTGGATGCCATTCATTCGCAACTCCATCGGCTTTCACGATGCAACCTGGCAACCGGGCTTTGGCGGCTCCATGTATGCCAATGGCTATGGAAGCCATGGATGCGTGAACATCTCCTACAGCGCGGCCCGCGAGCTCTACAACATGATCCAAGTTGATGACGTGGTGGTAACTCACTACTAAGAATTAGCTACTCTTCTATTCGCGCAATCTGGCTAGCATGTTCATGATCGGCAAATCCTCAAGCCAAAACGCTTCGAAATAGCCTTCGGCCATTTCTGCGTTTTTAGTTTCCGGAAATGCCGATCACGAACACACTTGCCAGATTACTGATCTTACGTAAGGTCTGCGAACTGAAGGCCGATGAGCTTTTGCAGGTCGTCGGGAGACATCTCGATCTGACAGCCTATGCGGCCACCGGAGAAGCAGATGGTATCGAAGAGCTGGGCCGTTTCATCTATGAAGGTAGGAAACGCCGTCCTCATGCCGATGGGCGAGCAGCCGCCGTGCACGTAGCCCGTTGTGGGCAGGAGCTCGCGGGTGGGGATCATGGCCACGGCCTTCTCGCCTGCAGCGCGGGCGGCCTTCTTCAGGTCGAGCTCGCAGGCCACGGGAATCATGAACACGTAGTGTTGCCCTGATTTCGCTTGCGTGACCAGCGTTTTGAATGTGCGAGCAGGGTCGGCGCCTAGGAGCTTTGCCACCTCGACGCCCGAAAGCGCCTCCTCGCAGGGGAAGGTGATGAAGCGGTGCGGGATGCCCGCAGCCTCCACTTCTCGCAGGGCATTGGTCTTGGCTGCCTTGTCCTTCTTGGATGACATGGGGAAGTGCTCGCTTACTCTTCCTGGTTGGTGGCTAGCTTCGCGTAGAGGTCGCGCAGCGCGTTGCCGCGATGCGAGATGGCGTTCTTCTGGCTTTGCGGGACCTCGGCGAGCGTCCTTTCGCCGTTGTACTCGTCAGGCAGGAACAGGGGGTCGTAGCCGAATCCCTCGCTGCCGCGCAATTCGTGGCCGATGCGGCCTTCGATGGTGCCGCGGGCTACTGTTTCGGTGCCGTCTTCGTCTATGAATACCAGAGTGCATACGAATCGGGCAGTGCGCTCTGCGTCGGGCACGCCCTCCAGGGCTGCGAACAGCTTGGCGTTGTTGGCGGCATCGTTGCCATCTTCGCCTGCATAGCGCGCGCTGAACACGCCAGGTGCGCCATCCAGGGCATCAACCTCGAGTCCCGAGTCGTCGGCGAGCACCGCCATGCCGCCGCTTACCGCGTGGGCGGCTTGGGCCTTGATGCGCGCGTTGCCCAGGAACGTGTCGGCATCTTCGACGGGGTCGGACTGGACGTTTGCCTCGCGCAGCGTCTTGAACTCCCAACCGGGGAAGTCGAGCGCATGGGCAATCTCGGAGGCTTTGTGAGCGTTGTTCGTGGCCAGGATGACGGTCTTCATGCTTGTCCTTTCGGGTTGCCAGTCGCAACCATAGCACGAAAGCGCTGGGAAGGAGGGCGCGGCCAAAGGGTTTCAAAAGGTAAGCGCGGCAAGCTAGAATTAGTTGTGCAACAAATATGCAGCGATTTCCCTAGAATAGATGGGAAGCGCCTTTCGACAGCCGGCAAGTTCCACAACGAGAGGAGGGTGGGTCATGGGTAAGATGCGCAAAGCGCGCATGTTTCTCCAGAGCCGTTCGTTCGGCATGGGCTTGACCGCCTTCTCGCTCGTAGTGGTCGTTTTCGCAGCTGGCATGTTCTTGACATCTGGCATTTCCGTTTGGAGCGCAAGGGGGCAGCAGGCGGCTGCTTCGTCCGATGCCGTTTCGCGGGAACGGGCATCGTTGGATGCGAACGCGGTCGCAGAAACCGGCGAGAACGCCGAGGCGAACCGGGGCGAGGTCGAAGGAGATGCGAACCCATCGTCTATGGGGAGCGCGGTCGGCTTCGGGACCCATGGAGGCTATGCGCCTGCTACGGGCGCAAGCGCGAGCGGGCAGGGCACTGGCAATGGTGGCGTCGGCGCTGATGGAGAAGGCGCTGGTGGAGAAGGCGCGTCGGGAACCGAAGGCGCAGGGAATGGGATCGAAGCATCCGGGCCCTGGCAGGAATACGCCATGTCCGATTATTGCGCGCTGCTCTCCGGGCAAGCGCAGGACGCATGCAGCAACCATGCTGCCACGCTCAGCAATTCCTGGCATGGGGGCGGAGTCAACCCTGTGGATTTCCCGCGGAACGGCAATGTCCATGCTTGTACTTACGATAACTGGGCCGACGCCCCACGGGCGCGATACGCGTGCAATGCTGCCATAGAGGCAGCGAATCGGTTCCTTGCGAGCAGCGAGTTTCTCCCTCCTTCGAATCTGACAGCCGAGAACGCTGCGAGAATGCAGAGGCTCTATGACCAAGTGAGCATGGTGTGGACAGGGGTGAAGCAGGCCGCAGAGCTTCTCAACTCCTATTGCGATGCATGGGCGGCATGTCCTGACGTCTACCGTTGCCCCGAATGCTTCCTCTCCCTGGCTGATCCGCATATCTATTGGTATACGGAAAGCGGTCAGAAAGTGTGGACCATCGACTATCTCATGAATGCCCGCCAAGCTTGGGATGCTTTCTACAAGCAGGAGCAGGACATCTTGAACAATCCCTCTCGATAGCAATCGCGATACATGGGAAGCAGCGAATTGTCATATGGGTTCTATTCGGGTGGACTTCATGGCGATGGCCAGCGCCATGTGCTACTCGAGGATTTCCACGCGTTGGAGTCTTTCGATGCCACAGACGCCGATGCCTATCGCAGGCGTTACGCCTCCCTCTTCCTCGATGACGGTTCGGCTCGCAAGGGCGGAAGCGGATGCGTGTACCATGGGCGCAATGCCTGGGGCGACGACCTTGCTGTCAAGGTGATCGAAAGCGGTGGGGTCGTCGCTGCAGAAGATGGTGTTGCCGCCTGCGCCGACGCCGCCAAGGCTGCCGACGCGCTGCAGAGCGCCATCTTCAAGCGCGAGTACGAGGCGCAGCGGATGCTCTCGGGCGTGCGCGGCTTCCCGACGCTCTACGGTTGGGGCCGCTTGGATGGCCAGCCGGCCATCGTGATGGAATGGCTCACCGGCGAGACGCTGGAGCATGCGCGCCAGCAGCTGGCGATCGATGACAGGGGAGCCATTCCCCCGCATACCGCCGCCGCGCTCGGGCGCGACATCTTCGACCTCATCGCGCGCATGGAGCTGTTCGATGCGGGCCTCGTGCACCGCGATCTCTCACCTGCCAACATAATGATCGCCACCAACGAGAAATCCGTTCTCGAGCAGGCGCAGGAGGGCGCTTTCGAGCTGCGCTTGATCGACTTCGGCTCGTCGGTGCTTCCGCGGCGCGCGCCGTCGCTCACTGAAGTCGGAGGTGCCCTGCGCGGTGCCACGCCCGATTTCGCGCCGCCCGAGATGCTCACGGAGGACGTGCCTGGTGTGGTTGCCCTGCGCAAGTCGTCGGCAGTCGACGTGTACGCAGCCGCGAGCATCGTGTACCTGCTGCTCAGCGGACAGGCGCCCTATGACCTGAAGGCGGCGGCGCTTGCGCCCGAAGGGACGTCGTCCTATTACCTGAAGAAGACCCAGGAGCTGCCGCGGGTGCTCGAGGACGCGCATCGAGCGGCGACCGATTTGCCGTCCATCCTCGAGCGAGAGCGCGCCGTTGACGGCACGCTGGCCGCTGCGTTAGAAGGTGCTGGACCGGATGCGGACGATGCACAGCTGCGCAAGGCGCTCCGCGTGGTCGATGGACAGATAGCCGAGGTGGTTCTTGCTTGCTTGGAGCCCGCTCAGGAATTGCGCCCAACGGCAGCGAGCGTGCGTGATGCGCTCGGGGGCATCGCCGCAACTTACGCGCAGGATGCGGCATCTGCGCTGCGAGGCGAAGAGGTAGCGCCGTCACGCAGCCTTCAGAACGTGCTCGCGCGAGAGCGCAGGGATGCGGCCAGAAGCGCGCGCGGGTACAAGCACGAGCACGCAGGCCGCTTCGGTGCTCTCGATACCGTTGTTCGTGTAGCGGCAGTGGTGATCCTTGCTGCAACCATGGTGGTGGTAGGCGCGTCATGCGACGGGGCGGCTGCCACGTTCGCGCTTGGGCCCCTTTCATGGAGTGGTTTGCTCAGCGGTTGGGTTGTGGGCATTGCCTTGGCGGTGCCTGCTGCCGTGGGGTATTGCTTGCGCTGGCGCGACGGGGCGCGAACGGCAGGCTTTCTGCGTGGAACCATTGGGATAGCCGCAGCTACGGTGCTCCTTTGCATCGCGTTTGCGAGCTTGCGTTTCGAGATGGCATCGATGGGAAATCTGCTGCTCTGGGCGGTGGTTCTCTGCGCAGCGATTGCGTGGGTGCCCATGGTGTTGGACTTTACTGGGAGCTTGCGCGATTCGTCTTCGCCTGGAGCGAGCAAGCGCGCAGCTTTGGGCGAATAGCGCGGGAAACGGGCATTTCGCCTGTTCGATGCGGTGGCTCAATGCCCCCGGGGAACATGAAGGGTGGTAACGATATGGCTCGCATGTCAGCTACGCCGATAGGCGCCTTGTTCGACCTCATGAAGAGGCAAGGCGGCATAAGCTATAAGGTGCTGGCGTCGTGCATCTTGTCCGACAAGCCGCTTTTCGGCGGCGTGAGCCCGGTGAGCCGGGCCGACGACCGCTCGTGGATCTCGCGCTACATCGTGCATGCGCCTGTGGAGACGCTGAAGTCCGAGTACTTCGCCGATTATGCGAAAGGTGCCATGAGGGTGATCGCGCGCTTGAAGGCGAGCAAGCGCCATGCGTTCACCAATCGGGAGGTCTTCGAGCTGGTTGCTGGTCCCGAAGGCGATGGCGTGGCACGCGCTTTGGCCGATTGCGGCCAGGATGTAGCGCTCTATCGCAACATGTTGGAGCGGCTCCAGCAAACGGAGGGCTTTGTCGAAGTGGAGCGCGCCGAGATTGCCATGGTGCTCATGTTGGCTGCGGCTTGCAGCGTTGATGTGCATGCGGCGGTGGAGTATGCCCTGGACTTCTCGCGGGGCATCCATGGTTCGGGGGTGGCAACACCGCTCATTACACCCGATGCGCTGGTTGCCAAAGCGCAACCATGGATGGCTGAGCTGCGACAGGATGCCACGCTCGGCTTGCTGAAGATGGTGGATGACTATGTGGTGGGCTCGCCCCATTGGCTCGATGGCGAGCGCGAAGGGGGCACCATCGTGGGCGCGCTCAGCGTGGAGCCTGGAGCCATCAACGACGTGGGCAGCGACGTCTCGGGCGAGCATCTGCGCATCTTCCGGGCCGAGGATGGCCAATGGTATGCCGAGGGCATGGGCTCCAAGAACGGCACCGTGCTGATCAGCGGTGCCGATGGTTCGAAGGTGGTAGTGGAGCCGCCGCGAGCCGAGCGCGGGGATTGGGAGGGTGTGCCCGTTGCGCTGCACCCAGGCGATGAGCTCGTGCTTGGCGGCGACACCCATTTCGCCATCATCGCCGGTATGGCGTAGTGCGAATTTTTTTGACGAGGAAAATGTTCAATGACTGAATATTTTTGTTCAGTCATTGGTGCAAAATCTTCTATGCAGTAGTTTGCACTTTCGAGTCAAACAGACTTTCGGGCAAAATACGGATAAGTTGTATTTTGCCCGAAACAGCATGTCAGAGGCTAAAAATGTATCACATCAGTCGCGCCATAGAACTACTTGTGCACCAGGCAATCGCAGAACATCTAACAACGCATATCGCTGATTAGGTTTATCAGCAGCCGTACCAGGCTATCTGCTCGTCGCGCCAGCCTATCTTGCAAAGGTGCTTGTGCTCGTTGTAGCTCGGCGTGTAGTGACAGAACTCTCGACAGAACCCTCAGGGAGTTCTGCCACCAGATCGAGTGAGCGAATCTCTAGCCGCTTGCTATTTGTGTGCATCCAAATACGATTGCGTATTTGCCGTCATGATGTCGTCCCATTGCATAAAAGCGTTGGCTGCGGCTAGGTAAGTGCGCATGATTGATGCTCGCGCAGCCCAAGCTTGAGAAGCTGTTTTGCAGCTAGTGCATACGTTGACAAACTCCTGAGCGGCATTAGCGTAGACGGCACCCGCCTTGTTGAAAGAGGAACCGTATATGCTCTTTAGCGCGGGATTCTTGTCCAGCATGTTAAGCGCATCGGTTAAGTAATCCATATGGTCAGAGAAGTTGTTTACAAGATTCCAGAAATGAGGATATGCTTCAGCCGCCGAAGAGCTTCCAGAGAATTTGCTAGCGTAGTCATTCGCGAGACCTAATGCATGCAGGGATTTGCCCCATGTTTCAACGAAATTGCCGACCGCTTCAACATTGGACGAGTCATAAACATTAGAGGCGTAACCATACCAGCCGACCTTCTCGTCCTTCCAGCCTGCCTTGATGCACTTCTGCTGCTCGGCGGCGCCGGCGGTGTAGTGATGGAAGAACGACTTCACGTAGGGGTTGAACAGGCGATAGACTGGCTGGTTGCCTCCCGAGTAGAAGGCAACGTTCTCGCCCTTCCATCCGTTGCGCACGCACTTGTCGTACTCGGACTTGCTGGTGGTGTAATGGTGATCGCCCGACCACTTGTTGTAAAGGCGATAGACCGGATCGCCCGAGGTTGGTGCGAGCCATGCCACGCCCTCGCCGGTCCACCCCTTCTTCACCAGCTTGTCGTACTCCGACTTGCTCGAGGTGAACAGGTGCTCGGTGCTCCATTTGTTGTACAGGCGGTACATCGGCGTCGTATCGGTGTCGGCAGCATATGCCTCCTGTTTGCCGACTGCCTGTGCTGCAAAGAGCAACCCTGCAGCGAGCAAGAGGGCGCCGAGCACGCTGGCAGCCTTCGAGATGATCCTTCCCATAATTCCCTCGCTTTCCTTGGTTTGCCAAATGGGCCTTTCTTCCATTCTGCGA